>CALQAT020000030.1:0-15473 GCA_943328625.2 Bordetella parapertussis
CACCCTGCGGGTGCAGGAGTTCGGTGGATTCAGTTCACGGCTGACTTGAAGCCGGCTGCTGCCGAGAACTTCACGCCATTTGATGCCGCGATCTCTATAGTCGCACCTGTCTGCGGGTTGCGTCCTTGACGCGCCGCGCGGTGTGACTTATTGAAGGAACCGAAACCAGGGAGAGCGACTTTCTCGTCTGCCTGTACGGCTGCTACAACGGCGTTGATAACACCGGCGAGCACTTCCTCAACGTCCTTCTTAGGCATTCCAGTTGCTTCCGCAACCTTGTCAACAAGCTCTGCTTTATTCATTTACTTCCTCCGAGATTTCATTGCCCCCACCGAGGTGAGGACTTATTGTCGATTCGCATTCAAGCGGCCCGATGCAATCCTTTAAATGGATGCCCCAGACTAAATGCCTGAATAACTCCTCGAACAACTCCGCCGTTGTCCTAAGAACCATTACACACTTACACGCGCGTTTGGGGGATTTCCACTGCAAGGCACTCTTAGTTCATTTTTATAAGGGCTCTATGCAACTTCTTAGATAACGAATTTCGCCCTGACTTCGGTGGTCTAATGAGTACCGCGAACCATGATCAAATGGAGGCCATGGAGTTCACCTCGCCACTTGCCGACGGCCTATATGACGTCATCATTATCTGGGCCGACGAAGTAGGTGATGGAGCTCTATCCATCGACTTAGTCATTACAACTGGGGATAAAAAGGGCGAATTATTGACGTTACGCGCGCAACACCTCACTCAGCGTGATCCAATTGACCTCGCAGCGCACCCTTGCAGAGTTCGCGTCTTAAACGGCGAACCTGAGATTCTGCTGTAATAAATCGTCTCGAGATCAATTCCGATGAGATCTCCGCGGCACAAATTCGCGAGAGATTCATCCTTGATTTCAATTCCGAAGTCAATACTTAAAAACGCGAAATCGAGTTAAAAAATAATTTATAAAAAATATTAAAAAAATCTCAAAACGGCGCGCAATCTCATCTCTGATGACACTAGAAGAATTTTTGCCTCGACTTATTTCCGAGAAATCGAGAGTTGCTTACTCAACCCATGCGAGGATGAAGCGTGCCTAAAAGTCAGAAGCTGAGTGGAGAGCAGAGCCCATTTCGAGACTCTAAGACGAAGCCGCGGGTAGTTGTTGCAGGCCTCGGTGACGTTGGAGTACTCGTGGCGACGCGTCTCAGCAGGCGCTGTGAGGTGGTAGCGATCTCTACCCGCCCGGCATTGGTAAGCGGGCAGGAGCTCGGAACCCGCCTCACCGACCCGACGAGTTGGAGACGCACATACCTTGTCCCCTACCAAAGGTTCCGCCGCCTAGACCGCGTCCGCCAAATACAGGGGCGGATTATCGCAGTGGACCTTGAAGCATCTTCGGTAGAGGTGGAGTGCTCTGACGCCAGCAGAGTCGTCGAACCATATGACATCTTCGTTATTGCGACTGGGGCCTCGAACGGTTTCTGGCGACACGACCGAATAGAAGACATCGCTACGACAGATGCAGGTTTAGTCTCATTATCAGAGGAGCTAAAGGCAGCCAAAACTATTGCGGTAGTAGGTGGCGGCACTACCGGCGTCAGTGTCGCTGACAACCTCGCTCGTCGCGGGGGTGCCGAGGTCCACTTATTTCACAGTGGTGAGCAGCCCCTACCTGGATATCACCCAAAAGCAAGATCGTGGATAACTCGGGTTCTCACCGCTGATGGAGTCAATCTCCACTCTGGGCATCGTGCGATTACCCAAGAGGGCTTCACTGGAGAACGCCTTACACATGACCCAATCGAGTGGGCGACCGGGCAAGAACCATTTACCGCAGACGTCACCCTCTGGGCAGTTGGGGGAATGCGTCCGCATAGTAATTTTCTCCCCGCAGAGGTGCTCGACGACTCAGGCTTCGTAATAGTCGACGAGTACCTGCGCCTTCCAGGTCACGGGAATGTATTTGCAGTTGGTGATGTTGCCGCTAGCGATCCACACCGAAGTTCAGCGCGTAACTGGGGGTTCAGAGTAGTTGTGGCCAATGTGCGCTCAGAACTCAAGGGAAGCGAGAAGCTAAAACGTTTCCATGCGCCCGAATACAGGTGGGGATCTATCCTTGGTCTGCAGCCCGAGGGGCTCACTGTCGTGCAGCCCGATGGTCGCCGCTTTCGAATCCCTCGCTGGATAGCAGAGCCACTTCTAATGCGCGTATTCGTGACGCGTTACCTATACGGAGGGCTCCGCAGAGGCTCCCGCAGCTGAGCGTGAATAAGCAATAGTGCCTGCACGTGAGTGGAGTGACCCTCGCATGTAATCCTGGTTTTGAGGATCACTATGTTCGCGAGTTCTCCTGAGAGTTCAGGCGATAATTCGATTACAGATTTGGTAGCCCCGAGCGGATTCGAACCGCCGTTTCCGCCTTGAGAGGGCGGCGTCCTAGGCCTCTAGACGACGGGGCCGTGCATATGGACCAAGTTGCGGTCATTTTTCAATGGTTCTAAAGCGTGACTCACGCTCAGAACCTGCTCGGGGGGGAGGACTCGAACCCCCAATAACGGGATCAGAACCCGTTGTGTTACCGATTACACCACCCCCGAAAGGAGGGCACACTCTATCCGAGCAGAGGTCTTCCTCGGCTAGCCGGGTGATCTCAAGCCTGCGTATTTCGCAATTAGCCGCCCAGAAGGGAGAGTGCTGCACTTACCCTTCGCAGAGACTCATCGCGCCCTAATAGGTGGATGGAGTCGAAGAGTGGCAGCCCAGCATGACGCCCCTCAATAGCGGCGTATACAGCCGGTAACCCCTTACGCGGCTTGACCCCAAGCGCCTCAAGGGCCGGCCGGAGGTCTATATTTTCAACGCTCCACTCGCACTTCTCGAGATGGCTCAGCACAGCTCCAAGTATCTCAACGAGCCCCTCAGCGCTAGAGACCCGCTCCCAAGAATCGGGGTTGATCACAAAATCGGCCGCAGGGAGAAAGAGGAAATCCATCTGCTCGGCTAGCTGCACCAACGTTGTTGCACGCTCCTGTCCAATACGAACTGCGCCTAAGAGCAACTCCTTATCGAGCTCGCTGCCATAGAGCGTCTCGGCATATGGCAGCACGCGCTCGACGAGGGTCTCGAGCGAGAGCCGTCGAATCCACTCGCCGTTTACCCACTCAAGTTTCTGATGATCGAAGTAGGCGGCTGAGTGGGTAACACGATCGAGATCAAATTCACGCGCGATCTCTTCGGCATCCATTACCTCTTTACCCTCTTCTGGTGCCCATCCCAGTAGCGCCAAGTAATTGAGTAGGGCCTCTGGCAAGTACCCGCGATCGCGAAAGTCTTCTAGTGAGACTGCACCGTGACGCTTGGACAACTTTGCGCGATCCTCGCCAACAATGAGCGGGAGGTGTGCATAGATCGGGGCATCAAGGCTCCCCATTGCGCGTCGAAGTGCGAGTACCCGATGCGTTGAATCAAGCAGGTCCTCGCCGCGCACGACATGTGTGATCCCCATATCAAGGTCGTCGACAGCGTTTGCTAGGAAGAAAATAGGGGTGCCGTCAGAGCGCACGATCACAAAATCCGAGATCGTTGACCACTCGACAGAGACCGGGCCGCGCACAACATCTACGAACTCGCTGCTCCCTATATCTGGCGTGCGAAATCGGAGCGAGCGCGGGCGGCCAGCGTCTCGCAGTGCAACGCGCTCGGCCTCCGAGAGGTTGCGACAATGCCCGTCGTACCCGGGAGGTCGCCCTGCAGCAATCGCCGCGTCGTTTCTCTCCTTTGACTCCTCTTCGGTGCAGTAACACTCATACGCCAGACCCTCGACGAGCATCTGATCGGCTGCTGCTAGGTAGAGCTCAAACCGGTCACTCTGGAGGACAGGACCCTCATCCCACCCAAGCCCAAGCCAAGTAAGTGTCTCTTGAATTCCATCTACCCACTCCTGACGAGATCGCGCGACATCTGTGTCTTCAATTCGAAGTATCAGTACGCCACCGGCGCTTCGAGCGAATAACCAGTTGAAGAGAGCAGTGCGAGCCCCGCCAACATGCAGAAAGCCGGTCGGTGCCGGCGAGAAACGAACTCTCACATTTGATTCGGGCACTTTTGCTCCTCGTGTTCTCTAGTCTCAAGCGATGCTCTGGTTGGAGAGCGAAAGTGCAGACTCAACATTGAATTATTTATTAATGAGAGATAGCAACAGCGGCAAGGGCTGAACGCACCTTATTGACGCGAGCCAATGCCTGATCAAATGGCAGGTGCAGAATCTCGTCAGAGACAGCACCTACTGCACGCCGACGGGATAGCCAATGATGCCCTGCTCCATGAACAAGCGCTGGGCGCCAGTCGCGAACGTCTAGGGATGACGCCTCAAAATCTAAGAATTTGATCGCTAACTCAACATCCTGCGCGGTGGGGGCACGACCAAATGAAGCGGCGCGCTTCATTGCTATCTCTGAGATAATTGCTAACGCATCGCCGAGATGCTCTCCGGGCAGCAGGACAATTCGCTCAGAAGCACGGCGAGCCAACGACATCGCATAGCCGATATTCGGTCCAGTATTACCGAAGACTCCACCCTGCTCGCCTGCTGGGCCAACCTCGCCGGGTCGATTTGCTCGCCATGAGCGCGCGGCCGGAAGTGTTACTCCGGGAGCAAGATTTGCCTTGTTGCGAGGCTTATCACCGCTAACGATAGATACAAATGGGTCCATTGGCATTGTCTTGTGGTCCTATCCGCGTGCTTCTGCGCGCAGTAATCCATAGATGAGTGAGTCTGAGAGTGCTTGCCAAGAGGCGTCGATGATGTTCTCGCTCACTCCAATCGTGGTCCAAGAACCATCAGCATCAGCAGTATCTAAAAGCACGCGCGTAACTGCTCCGGTGCCTAACTCTGCATTCAAGACTCGTACCTTGAAATCGGTGAGGTGAACATGATCGAGCGCAGGGAATCGAGACCCCAGCGCTGATCTAAGCGCACGGTCAAGAGCGTTTACCGGTCCATTTCCCTCTGAGGTGGCGATCTCTCGATCCTCGCCGATGCGTACCTTCATAGTCGCCTCGGTGACAACCCCTGCATGACCATCCTCGCCCTGAACGTCATCTGTGATTACTCGAAAACTCTCGACAGTAAACCAGTGAGGGGTCCAACCAGTTGCTCTTCGCATCAGCAACTCAAGCGACGCATCTGCAACCTCGAATTGGAATCCGTCATGCTCAAGGCGCTTGAGAGTCTCTACTACTGCGTTGACAGTTGGTCCGTCGAGGTCGAGCCCGAGTTCCTGTGCTTTGAGAGCAATTGTGGCCTTACCTGCTAGTTCCGAGACGATAAATCGCGTGCCGTTACCAACAGAATCTGGAGCAATGTGCTCGTAAGCATCTGGTCGACGAACAATCGCGCTTACATGCAGCCCTGCCTTATGAGCGAACGCCGAGGAGCCAACATATGCGGCCTGCGGATTCAGCGACATGTTCACCAACTCAGCAATATGCCTCGATACTGGAGTTAAGCGCTCTAAACGGTCAGCGGGGATGGTCTCGATCCCCATCTTGATTGTGAGATTCGGAATGATGGTAGTGAGATTGCAGTTACCCGTACGCTCGCCATAGCCGTTGATGGTTCCCTGCACTTGTGTTGCTCCACCACGAACCCCTGCAAGTGCATTTGCAACACCGCAGCCGGTGTCATCGTGGAGGTGCACGCCCACAGCGACATCGCCACCGAAGTAATCGACTACCTCAGAGACGATCTGCTCAACCTCGTGGGGAAGCGAACCCCCATTGGTATCGCAGAGCACGAGGCGATCAACACCGGAGGTAGCTGCAGCCTCAAGGACCCTCAACGAATACTCAGGATTGCGCTTGTAACCATCGAAGAAGTGCTCTGCATCGAAGAGAACCTCGCGGCCCTCTCCCTTTAGATAAGCAACCGAGTCGCCAACCATTGCAACACCCTCATCAAGGGTGGTGTTCAGCGTCTCAATTACGTGATAATCCCAGCACTTTCCGACGATGCAGAGCGCCGGTGCACCAGATCGGATGAGGTGGGCAAGAGTCTCATCAGAGTCGACCTTGCCGCGCGCACGACGCGTTGATCCAAAGGCGACAAGTTTTGATGTCGTGAGCACAAGCTCGTTTGGAATCCTCTTGAAGAGCTCATCGTCTTTTGGATTGGCGCCTGGCCAGCCAGCCTCGATGTAGTGCACTCCAAGAGAGTCGAGTTGCTCGGCTATGCGAAGTTTGTCGTCAACTGTGAGCGAGATCCCCTCGAGTTGAGCGCCATCACGAAGCGTTGTGTCGTATATCTCTACAGCCTTAGGCGTGCGGTCTCCGCTCAAGGTGCTACTCATCCGCGTACTCCAACCAATCTGAGTACTTCGGGTTGCGCGCGTATACCGCGTCGAAGTAGGCGGCCTGAATCTCCTTAGTGATAGGCCCTGGGTCTCCACCGCGATCGCCAATCTGGCGATCGTCTACGGAGCGCATCGGGACAATCTCTGCTGCGGTTCCTGTGAGGAAAGCCTCATCGGCGAGATAGAGGTCAGAGCGAAGCAACTTGGCCTCAACTACCGGGTATCCGAGATCGCGCGCGATTGTCATGACGCTTGCACGAGTGAGCCCGTCGAGAGCGCCCGATGACGTCGGCGGCGTGCTGATAACTCCATCGCGAACAGTAAATAGGTTCTCACCTGTGCACTCTGCGACATAACCAAGGGTGTTTAGAAGAATCGCCTCGTCATAGCCCGCCTTGATCGCCTCTACCTTGGCGAGACTGGAGTTGACATAGATACCAGTCCCCTTTGCGGCAACCGGCATTACGTTGGGGTCCATTCGGCGCCACGATGAGACCTGAAGACGAACACCATTTCGCACACCCTCGTCTCCGAGGTATGAAGCCCACGGCCATAAGGCGATCGAGACGTTTACCGGGCAGGGCAATGGGTTGAGGCCCATCTCTCCATAGCCGAGGTAGACAAGCGGGCGGATGTAGCAAGACTCGACATCGTTGGCTCGAATTGTCTCTTTGGTCGCGTCGACTAACTCTTGGACAGTAAATGGCACCTTCATCATTAACAAGTGCGCAGACTGATGGAGGCGGCGCATGTGATCAGTCAGGCGGAATATCGCAGGGCCGCGATCTGTCGGGTATGCACGAATTCCCTCGAATACACCAGAGCCGTAGTGGAGAGTGTGGGAGAGGACGTGGATGCGCGCGTCATCCCAATCAACCAACGCTCCGTCCATCCAGATTTTTTTCGTCTTCTCAAATGGCATGGCTACATGCTCCTTTGTTGCTCGAGTCTTTTATTTTTTTGCTTATTTACAGAGCCGCTATGATCGCAGCGCCAATTTCCTTTGTTCCACCAGTTGCTAGGTCACTTGCCGCTATAGCTGCACGAATCCGCTCTGCCGCTACCTCTTCACCGAGGAAGCCCAGCATCATCGAGGCAGAGATAACTGCCGCACGAGGATCCGCAATTCCTTTGCCAGCAATATCTGGAGCCGAACCATGCACCGGCTCGAATAATGAAGGGCCAGTGCGCGCAGGATTTAGATTTGCAGAGGCTGCACGACCAATTCCACCCGATACGGCACCTCCGAGGTCGGTGAGAATGTCGCCGAATAGGTTGTCGGTGACGATCACGTCGTACTTCTCAGGTCTCTGCACAAAATGAATACAGGCAGCATCTATATGGTCATAACCGGTAGTGACTTCCGGGAACTCCGTAGCCACTTCGTTGAATGCCCGCTCCCAGAGATCCCCAGCAAAAGTAAGCACATTCGTCTTATGTACAAGCGTTAAGCGCTTGGCTGGCCGATCGTTTGCAAGACCAAAGGCATAACGGACACAGCGCTCAACACCCATGCGCGTGTTGACTGATCCTTGGGTAGCAACCTCGTTAGGGGTGCCCTTGCGCAGGAATCCACCCTCACCGGCGTAGGTCCCCTCAGTATTTTCACGCACGACGAGCATGTCAACACCATTATTTAGAATCGATGGACCCGCTAGAAACGGGCGAAGGTTTACGTATAGGTCCAGTTCAAAGCGTAGGCGAAGCAATAGCCCGCGCTCAATTACTCCAGGAGGTACATCTGGGGTTCCGACTGCTCCAAGAAGCACGGCATCGAACCCACGGATCTCATCGAGGACTTCATCGGGAAGAACCTCGCCGGTCGATAAGTATCTCCGGCCTCCGAGGTCATAATCGGTCGTTTCAAGGCTCACGCCTACCGCGTCAATAACTGCGAGAGCAATCTCAGTTACCTCGGGGCCGATCCCGTCGCCACCGATAATTCCAACACGGTGCGTCATTGCTGCCTTATTTCTATCTGAGATTCTGGATTTATTTCCGGCTTCATTTCTGGATTCATTTCTCTAGTAGGTCCTGATAACGAAAGACCGCCCACCGGAGTGGACGGTCAGGGGCGAACGCCAAAGGGCAGCGTTCGCTAGGGAATAATAATTACTCGGCGAAGAGCAGCCCCGGAAACCCGAGCGCTCAGGTCGCGCATATCTTCGATGCGAGGGCTGGAGAGGGAGGCGAATGCGGTTGCCATAAGGGCACCAATGTACCACTTCGGCAGCATGACCCCCTCTCTGAGTGGAATGATGTGGCCTGCCGGTTCCAAGGGGGGTCCGGCCATCGAGCGGTTAGAGGGATATATCGAGATGAGCAATCAGACTCAGCAGCGGCCACATCGGGATTGGAGCAGCAGAGGTCTTGCGCTCGCAGGGGCCCTCGCCTTTCTCACAGCGGGCCTCGGCGCTTGCAGTGAATCCGGAGGAAACAATGCCGGAGGTTCAGGTGGGTTACCTGGAGGCGGCCAAGCCTGCACGAAGAGTTCCGTTGTTGCCTGCATAGGAGACGACACCACCCTAGGCAAAATCTCGCACACCCCGATTGTCGCTAAGGGAGAGCCCATCCTCATCGGCATGATTAACCAAGAGGCTGGAGCGGCGGGCGCATTCCCAGAACTAAGCGGAGCAGATCGTGCCGTAGTGGCGTTCATCAATAACGAGCTAGGTGGAGTCAATGGAAGACCCATACAACTTGAGGTCTGCGACACAAAGTTCTCACCTACCGGTTCGATCGCGTGTGCTCAACAGATGGTTGAGAAAAAAGTCGCAGCCGTAACAGGCGGTATTGATGTTTTTGGAGATGGTATTAAAATTCTGAACGACAATGGGATTCCATTTGTTGGGGGAATTCCTGTTAGCACGGCCTCAGCATCAGTGCCAACCTCATTTCAATTTAGTGGTGGTATTTGGGGTGCCTTTCTAGCCTTCGCTGATTACTCGGCAAAAAACTTAAAGGCGAAAACCGTCTCTATTCTCTACACCGATTTTGGACCAATCACAGATGGCGCGAATACTGCAAAAGATGCGCTTGAGAATCTAGGGGTAAAAGTCCAGATGATTCCGTTCCCCGTAATCACGACGGACTATCTCACGCCTATCACCGAGGCGGTTCAGAGCAATCCGGATGCGATCATCGTAGGGACAGCAGATACGGGTTGTGTTCCATCTTTTCGCGCGACGGAGGAACTTAAGACTAAGGCAGCGCTCTTCTTCACGGGAGCATGCGCCGCTCCAAAAATTCTTGAGAGCGCAGGAGAATCTGCGACCGAGGGTGCGTACTTCAATATTGAACAGATTCTCCCGAAGCCGGGGACTGTCGACCCTGATACAAGCTTGTATAACTTCGTACTCGCTAAATATCAGCCGAGACTCGACCCTGCCGGTGCGGGCACGGTTGCCTTTAGGTCTTCAATGAATCTCTATATGCAGATGAAATCTCTAGGTGCGAAAGCGACAAATCGAGCAGCAATCATTGATGCTTTCCGCAAGTCCGTAGATCACCCTTCATTCAACGGGCATTCTTACACTTGCGACGGCAAGGACTTCCCAGGACTCCCTGCTCTCTGCACCTCGGAGGAAGTCATTGTTCAGAACGTAAAGGGAACACTCGTCCCTCGTACCGGCTGGATTGATGTCGGCGCCTTGGTTGTCCGCTAGGTAGAGGGCCAATTCAATCGGATCCTACGGGGGATATTTACTAGTTGGGCTTGGAGCTGGCGGAATGCTCGCCGCGCTCGCAATCGGATTGGTACTTACCTATCGGGCTTCCGGAGTCATCAACTTTGCACACTGCGCGGTTGGCGCGTATATCGCTTTCGCATTCTTTACGCTTCGACAAGACGGCGATTTAGTCTTACCTATTCTCGGGCTACCAGCACGTATCCATCTCATTGGCAGGCCAACAGTTTTTACAGCGCTTCTAATCTCAATAGTTCTAGCGGCGATTGTTGGACTGATCATTTATACGTTTGTGTTCCGGCCTCTGCGTACCGCTCCCCCGCTTGCACGTATCGTTGCTTCACTCGGCCTACTTCTTTATACACAGGAGATGATCAGGCTGCGTTTCGGCGGAGGAGGCTCGGCCATCTTCTCAATTGGTGACCTTCTCCCACAAGGAGTAGTGCACATTCTTGATGTTGCCGTACCGATCAATCGCTTTGTCCTTGCAGGGGTTGCTGTAATCGCATCGCTAGTTCTAGGCGGAATCTACCGTTGGACAAAGTTTGGGTTAGCGACTCGAGCAGCTGCAGAGAATGAACGCTCAGCGGTCCTAGCCGGCCTCTCACCAGATCGGCTTGCCGCGGTGAACTGGATGATCGCTACGGTGCTCTCTGGTCTTGCCGTAATTCTCATCGCATCGGTAACCAAACAACTCGATGTCGTCTCAACATCTCTACTTGTAGTTCCGGCGCTCGCCGCAGCACTTCTAGGTGGCATGTCCTCGTTTACAATCGCGACAATTGCTGGCCTTAGCATCGGAATGCTCCAAGCAGCTTTACTCCACTTTTCTACTGTATCTAGCGCTATTCCAAATTGGCTGCCGCGCGCAGGTATTCCCGAGACACTCCCATTTGTACTCATTCTCATTGCGATTACATTGCGAGGTAGGGCGCTACCCAGCAGAGGCGCTCTCGAAGAAAAATTCTCACCCTCTGCCCCGATTGCCCTTCACCCATTTCGTTGGACACTCATAGGGACTGCAGCCGGGATCACTGCGATGGTGACACTCGACGGGGCGTGGAGACTTGCCCTCATCGTCTCAATGATCTCAGCGGTGATCGCATTATCGAGTGTTGTGCTAACCGGCTGGGTTGGCCAAATATCATTGGCCCAACTCGCTATCGCCGGGGTCTCCGCATTCATGGTGGCTCGACTCAGCGCCGATGCAAATATTCCATTTCCGTGGTCCCCCCTACTCGCAGTCGCCGCTGCCATAGGGATGGGGGTTCTCTCAGGGTTTCCAGCAGTAAGGGTGCGCGGCACGACCCTTGCAGTGGCGACCCTTGGCGCAGCGACAGCGATTCAAGCTATTGCATTTAATAGTGAGGCGTTGACAGGTGGCATAGCCGGAACCTCTACTCCCCAGCCACACCTTTTTGGGGTCAATCTTGGGATAGCGGCGCTCGGAGACGAATATCCACGAGCAGCGTTTGGGATATTGGTCGTAGTCGCTCTGGCACTATCGACTCTCGCGGTTAGCAATTTGCGCCGAAGCCCTACGGGTCTGCGCTGGTTAGCGGTGCGCTCAAATGAACGCGCCGCAGCGGCATCAGGGATTGATGTGACCAACACAAAACTCCTTGCGTTTGCGGTTGCATCTGCACTCGCCGGTATAGGTGGAGCGTTGACGGCTTATGAACTTACTGCCCTATCGCCGGATGTATTTATTGTATTTCTTGCACTAGCCACTCTGGCTCTGACATATCTCGGTGGCATTGCGCGCATTGCTGGCGCATTTATTGCAGGGGCGCTTGCATCTGGAGGAATCCTCACTCAACTTCTTGGGGGCAATGGCAGCGTTGGTTCTAAGTACCAGACTGCAATGAGCGGTGTGCTCCTTATTGTTGTTGCGATTGCGCAACCCAATGGAATAGCCGGCGGTATCTCCGCTCTAAAGACCTCTCTGAAATCGCGTTCCAAAGCGAGTTCCAATACGCAGGACAAGGCGCGCAGCGGAGTGGTGTCATGAACCGTAACGAGTTGGCTCTCGATGTAAACGAATTAACCGTCTCCTACGGTGGACTGCTTGCAGTCTCTGGAGCATCAATCAATGTTGCCCCGGGAGAAGTCGTTGGCCTCATCGGGCCAAACGGCGCGGGCAAGACCTCATTAATTGATGCGATCACAGGGTTCACCTCATCGCGGGGCCGCATCGCTGTAGATGGAGTCTCAGTGACCGGACTCTCCGCTCACCGGCGGACACGATTAGGGCTATCCCGCACATTTCAATCCGTTGAACTCTTCGATGATCTAACGGTTAGCGAGAACCTATTGGTTGCTGCATCTGACCCAACTTGGTGGTCCCCGCTCATTCATATGATTGCCCCAAATTTCGGACGAGGCAACGGTGCTATGGATGTCGAGTGGGCACTTGATGCAGTCGGGCTCAGTGCATTTGGGGAGTCTCTGCCGACGTCGCTCTCCCACGGCCAGCGTCGGCTTGTTGGAGTTGCTCGCGCACTAGTGAGACGACCAAAAGTCATCTTGCTCGACGAACCCGCGGCGGGTCTCGACACTCAAGAGAGCAAATTACTGGGTATTCGAATCAAGGAGATCGCCGCCACGGGGATCGGAGTGCTGCTAGTCGATCACGACATGGGGCTTGTTCTCTCAACCTGTGATCGCATAGCAGTTCTCAACTTTGGCGAGATCATCGCAGTTGGAACACCTATAGAGATACGCAACAACAAACTTGTATTACAGGCATATTTAGGCACAGCAAGGTCCGAGGCATGACCGTGACCTCCGCTACGCAAATAAGTTCGCCGGTCCTTGTCGCTCAAGGACTCAAGGCTGGTTATGACGGGGTCCCTGTTGTACATGGCCTTGATTTAGTAATCAATCATGGCGAGGTAGTTGCGTTACTCGGTGCAAATGGAGCCGGTAAGACAACAACCTTGCTCACAATTGCAGGTCTACTTCCACCTATTTCCGGGAGCCTTACGGTCTTAGGGGAACTCGCTCACGATGAGGGCGGCAGAGGAAGAAGAGTTCGACGCAACTCACTAACGCGCACTTGGAGGCGAGCGCGCCGTGGGCTTTCGTTAGTCCCAGAGGATCGTGGGCTATTCCCCGGGCTAACCGTAAACGAGCACCTGCGCCTCTCCCGGGCGAAGTCGAATAAGAGCAGCGATATCCTGGATCTCTTCCCTGCCCTTGCTCCATTGCGCACAAGGCAAGCAGGCCTCCTATCCGGAGGAGAGCAACAAATGCTCGCTATTGCAAGGGCTCTAGGAACCAAACCCAAACTTCTGATGGTCGATGAGATGAGCCTTGGTCTTGCACCCATCATTGTGGAGCGCCTACTCCCGCTTGTGAGGTCAGCCGCTGCGGCGACAGGGGCCGGCGTCCTAATTGTCGAGCAGCATGTCCATATGGCACTCGCCGTATCAGACCGCGCAGTAGTGATGTCACGCGGCGTGGTAACGATCCAGGGCGACTCCCGAGACCTAGAAAAGCGTAGTGACATCCTTGAGTCTTCCTACCTCGGCGAGGACTAGAAGCCTCCCGGGGTGACCCGCTACCCAACTCGCGGGTACCCTCTACCTCCATGGAACCTTCACACCTCTCAACAGCCGCGTCTGACCGCCTCAAAGAAGAACTAGCAGAGCGCTCTGGACCGCGACGCCTCATGATCACGGAGCGCATCGAGATAGCGCGTGAACTCGGCGATCTAAAAGAAAATGCCGATTACCACGCTGCTAAAGATGAGCAGGGTCTCAACGAAGCACGCGTTCGCCAGATCAAAGCGATTCTCCTAGATGCAGTGATCGTTGATTCTGCTACAGGTGATGTTGCCGGCCCGGGAACAATTGTCGAGCTCAGATATGCAGGCTCTGACGAGACGACTAAGTATCTACTTGGATCGATAGAGGAGCGCAACGACGAACTCGATGTGCTCTCAACCTCATCGCCGCTCGGGCTCGCTTTAAATGGAAAAGGCCCTGGGGAGACTGTTGAGTACCGCACCCCAGCGAAGAAGACGCTAACGGTTGAGATTATCTCTGTTAGTTCTGCTGGCTAGCCGTCTGCAAAAGGTACCCGCGAGGTCTGGATCAGTAGACCTCTGACCACGGGGTAGTTAAGTATGGCGTAAGTGAGTAGTTAATTTGATAACTAGCATTACCGCCCCAGCACTTCATGCCAACAGCATTGCTCACATTTCCTATAGCGCATGTATGAAGGCTGCTGCTAGAGGATGAGATAGCCGTGACAGCGGTGATACCAGCTAATGGGGTCGGCGTAGTCTGAGAGCCGACCCTCTGCTGGTACTGGTTCTCAGTAGGGGTCTGACCAGTCTGCCCATTCGAATAATCTCCCCAGCACTTGACTGTCTGGTCGCTAAGTAGCGCACACGTGTGGTACTTCCCAGCGGCTACATCAACAGCATTGGAGATCCCAGTAGCGGATACAGGCGCGCTGTATGGAGTCGATATCTTTGTCCCATTGCCTAATTGGCCATAGGTATTATCCCCCCAGCACTTCACGCTCGAATCCGTGAGCACTACGCATGTGTGCGAATTTCCAACAGATACAGCCTTTGCGGTGATCCCAGTATTCGCACCAGTAGCGGCGTAGCCAGTCCCCCAGCAATAAACCTGCCCCGCAGCACCGGCATCGCCGGAGATAGCGCAGGTCTGGGTGCCACCTGCACTAATTGCTCTGACTCTCGGCAGAGCTTGCGTGGAGTTGCCAGGATCCTTGACAGGCACTCCTATACTCGAGTTTGTAGTTAGCCCATTACCGAGACGCCCAGAGCCATTGTTTCCCCAGCAATAAGCCAGGTCTGTGCCAGCCAATGCACAGGTATGCGCGCTACCCGCCGTGATTGCTTTCGCTATCAAGAAGTTACCGCTTGACTGAAGCAACATGTGTTGTGGGGACGCCTGGTTAACGAACGTATTGTTACCAACCTGCCCGGAACTGTTTAGGCCCCAACAAAATACCTGATTGAGAGAATCACCGAGTGCACATGTGTGTGACTCGCCTGCCGCAATCGCCGAGACGCGGAGCATGCCTTGAACATTCACCGCAGAGGTGAGGTCTCCACCTGTTGCTCCGTTGCCTGCTTGACCGTAGAAGTTCGAACCCCAACACTTAGCACCTGCTGGATTAGTTGTAGTCATAGCGCACGAGGAGGACCCGCCCACTGCGATAGTCGTCCTTGCCGCAACGGCGCCCGCGTCCGTCACTACCGTGCCGGAGCGCTGCGAGTCTCCACCCTTCGAGGAGGCGATCGCCGTTGCGCCACCCGCGACAACAATTATCGCCGCGGCAACTGCAATCCATCTCTTAGTGCGACGAGACGAAGCCCTCCCCGCTGGCTTCTTCTCAACACTCGACTCAAGACTTGAAGTGCTCAACGTTTTACTCCCTATCTATAAATTCGACTACCTGAAGTGA
>CALQAT020000031.1:0-15433 GCA_943328625.2 Bordetella parapertussis
GCTGGTTTTGGATAAACACCTAGGAAGAGACTGAGCGCAAGTAGGGGAAGGATGCACGCAAGTTCGCGCACATTCAAATCAGAGATAGTTGCATTATCTCCCTCCGGCACGCCTGTAAAGGCACGCTGCACAGCCCACAGAAGGTAGATCGCTGCAAGGATCACGCCGCTCGCTGCGACAACGGCAAACCAGCGATGCCCCATGAAGGTTCCAAGTAGCGCAAGGAACTCTCCTACGAAACCTGAGAAGCCAGGAAGACCGATTGATGCGAAGGCGGTTACAACGAATAATCCGCCCATGATCGGTGCCGATCGCCAGAGCCCGCCGAAGTCGGCGATAAGACGGGTGTGGCGGCGTTCGTAGAGGAACCCAATTATCAAGAAGAGAACACCGGTGGTGAGTCCGTGGCTGAGCATTGTGAACACAGCCCCATCGAGACCTTGACGCGTAAGAGCGAAGGTACCGAGCACAACGAAACCGAGGTGAGCAATCGACGAGTATGCAACAAGGCGTTTTAGATCTGGCTGCATCGTTGCAACAATCGCGCCATAGATGATTCCGATTACAGCAAGCGTTAGAAGCACCGGCGCGTACTTAACTGCGGCTGCGGGGAAAATAGGAATCGCGAACCGCAGGAATCCGTATGTACCGAGTTTCAGCATGACACCGGCAAGAATTACTGAGCCTGCAGTGGGGGCCTCGGTATGTGCATCTGGAAGCCAAGTGTGGAGCGGTACGAGTGGAACCTTCACAGCGAAGGCGATCGTGAAGGCTGCAAAGAGCCAAGCCGCTGTTGTAGGAGCAATCCCAGCTGGTGCCCATTGCGTAAGTAGGCGCACGTCAAATGTCAGCAGCCCTGTTGAAGACTTGTGAAGGAACCCGACGGCGAGGATTCCGATGAAGAGGAACGCTGATCCAGCCATCGTGTAGATGAAGAACTTGGTCGCTGCATAGTTGCGTCGACCATGCCCCCACCCTGCGATGAGGAAGTACATCGGCACAAGCACAACCTCGAAGAACACAAAGAAGAGAACGAGGTCGAGCGCCAAGAACGCACCCATAAGTGCAGCCTCTAAGACGAGCAGCCAAACCGTAAAGGCTTTCGCTCTCTCATTTACCCCTGTAGATGCAAGAAGTGCAATGGGCAGGAGAAGAGCGTTGAGCACAACCATGAAGAGGCTGATCCCATCGACCCCGAGCGTATAACGCACCCCAAGATCGCTAAACCAAGCATGCGAGCTCAGAAACTGGTATCCAGCTTTGCCGGTCTCAAAATCCGCCAGCATCCAGAGAGTTAGACCAAGTGTTGCGATCGCAGTCATCATCCCTGCGATACGAATCGTCTCTGGTCGATTGCTAGGCAGGCACGCAACAAAGAGTGCGCCGACGAATGGAAGAAGAATCAGCGCTGTAAGAATCGGAAAATCCATTATGACCTAACCAGTGCAAATATGAGTAGGGCAGCAGCGCCTGCGAATACGACGAGTGCGTATTGGCGTACGACCCCACCTTGCGCTCGACGCACTCCGCTACTTATTGAAGCAACCCCTGAGGCGACTCCGTTAACCGCACCATCAATAATCCCTTGATCGACCGTGTTGGCGATCCACTCAGCAAAACGTCGAATCGGGCCATCGACACATCGTGCGAGTACTGCGTCAAAGTAATAGGCATTTCCGAATACTCTTCCGAGACTTCCTAGTCGACGATTAATTGGATCGTCTGCTGGATCCTCTAAGCCCTTACGATACATACCGCGCCCAATCAGAACTCCAGTAACTGCGATCACAACGGCGAGAGTTGATAGAGCAAACCCTGCTGCGAAGGATGGGGCCTCAATTGGTTTTACGGTCTCGAAGACAGGCTCAAGGAACTGCGTTAAGTACTCAAAGCCCTTGAACGGCAGGATGATGAAGCCACCGATTGCTGCAAGCGCCGCAAGTATGAGCACCGGGATCGTCATCGTTGCGGGAGCCTCATGCGGAGCATGGTTCAATCGCGCTGGGGCAGGGGCGGTGCCGTAGGCAACTGTCGGGGACTCGGTAGAGATCATGCCGGTTTCATGTGACTCGGCGTGGGAGTCGGCGTGGATCTCGGAGTGCGCGACCTCGCCATCTACCTCAGTCTCAGCGCTCACTGCTGCGAAGCGCTCGTTACCGAACCAAACCAAGAACGTCTCGCGTGTCATGTAGAACGCAGTGAGAATTGCAGCCACAACACCAATAAGCCAGACCGCGTAGTCGCCGTGGAAGAAAGCCTTGGCCAGTACCTCGTCTTTGGCCCAGAACCCTGCGAAGGGCGGAAGGCCAGCAATCGCAAGCCACGCAACAATGAAACCAAAACCGGTTAATGGCATGTACTTGCGCAGGCGCCCCATGGTACGTATGTCTTGATTCTCATCGAGCCCGTGAATCACCGAACCTGAGCCGAGGAAAAGCGCTGCCTTGAAGAAGGCATGCGCAACTACTAGGCCAATAGCGGCCGTATAAGCGCCGACTCCAAGGGCAAGGAACATGTACCCCAACTGGCTGACCGTTGAGTAAGCAAGAACTCTCTTGATGTCAGTCTGTACAAGGGCAACGGTTGCTGCAAGTAGCGCAGTAATCGCGCCGACCCACATGACTACATCTTGTGCTGCTTGGCTCGCCTCAAATATTGGGTGAGCGCGAGCGACAATGAAGATCCCAGCGGTGACCATCGTGGCTGCATGGATTAACGCAGAGACCGGGGTCGGGCCCTCCATGGCATCGGGGAGCCAGAAGTGCAGAGGAATCTGAGCGCTCTTGCCTATTGCGCCTAAGAAAAGAAGTAGAGCAATTGCCGTGATGGTTCCAGAGGAGATGCCGCCGATCTTCTCGCCTACCGCTGCGTAGTCGAGGGTGCCGAGGCTCGCGAAGAGCAAGAACATCGCGATCATGAAACCGAAGTCACCGACGCGCGTCGTTACGAATGCCTTCTTACCAGCGACAGCTGCAGAGTTGCGCTCAAACCAGAACGAGATGAGTAGGTAGGAGCAGAGACCTACACCCTCCCAACCTAGGAAGGTGACTAGGAAGTTGGATCCCAGAACGAGAATAAGCATCGACGCTACGAAGAGATTCAAGTAAGCAAAGAAACGACTAAAACGAGCATCGCCGTGCATGTAGCCAATCGAGTACAGGTGAATAAGTGTTGCGATACCCGTTACAAAAAGAATCCAAGTGACTGAGAGCGGGTCGGCAAGGAAACCCATTGAGACTTTGAAGCCACCAGAGGCAAACCAATCAAAGAGCTTTACCGTATGAGCATGCTCCCCCGAGGGAAGCCCACGAAGTGCTCCGAACATGAAGATAGAGACAACGAAGGATCCGAACATTAAGGCGGTAGCAATCCACCCCGCTATTGGTTCTCCAATGCGCTTCCCAAATAAAAGTAAGAGTGCTGCTCCAAAGAGTGGAAGTGCGGGTACCAGCCAGATGTAATCGAGCATTGAGGATTTATTCACGCTCAGCCCCTCAACTCAGAGATGTCATCGGCGGTAGTGCCGGTATGGCGTCGCCTAAAGATTGCAACGATGAGCGCCAAGCCAATCGCTACCTCGGCGGCTGCCACCACGAGAACAAAGAAGACTGCTACCTGACCCGATAGGTCATTGAGGGTCTTGGAGAACGTGACGAACGTCAGGTTCACTGCATTGAGCATTAACTCAACACACATAAACATGACGATGACGTTGCGGCGAACAAGCATCCCGACTGCGCCGATTGAGAAGAGCGCAGCCGCGAGGACGAGATACCAGGTTGGGGTAACGATCATTGCGCCACCTCGCTAGCTGCCTCTGCTCTGCGTGAGCGACGAGCAAGCGCTACCCCGCCGACTACAGCTACAACTAGCAGCGCGGAGGTGAGTTCGAACGGCCAGAGGTATGTGGTGAATATCTCGCGCGCAACGCGCTCCACATTTCCGCCGTCGCCACTCTCAAGGGCAGCAGTAGCAGACTGCGCTCCAGTCGCCCAATGGTTGCCCATCAAGCCAATCAGTAGAGCGAAGACGACGAGACCGAGCATCAAAGCCACCGGGCGCTGGACTTTTAGCGGGTCGGTAAGAGACTCTTCGCGGTCGACGCCGAGCAGCATGATGACGAAGAGGAATAGCACAACAATCGCTGAGGCATAGACGATTACCTGTACTGCGGAGACTAGGTAGGCGCCCTCAAGAATAAAGAAGCCAGCCATCGAGAGCAGGGTCGCTACTAACCACAGCGCTGAGTGCACCGGGTTACGAGAGATGACCACTCCAAGGGCTCCAACTAGAGCAATGATCGCGAAGGCGATAAAGAGCACCAGTGTCACCATCAGAGGCTCTGACCTTGCTCCGGTTCGCGCACTCCAAAACCAAGTTCGCCTGACCAGTTAACGCGACCCTCATAATCAGCATCACCCGAAGACGAGGTTGCGCGCATCCAGGCTGAGGTCTTGTCGTCCTCGCCGCCTAGCCATAGTTCCCACGGTTGACGCTTTGCACGCCCCTCGTCGTCTACAAGGAGTTCTTCTTTCGTATAAATAGCGTCCGCACGATTGGCGAATGAGAACTCAAAGAGTTTTGTCTCAGTAATCGCCTCAGTTGGGCAGGCCTCTACGCACATATCGCAGTGAATGCAGCGCAGATAATTGATCTCGTAGACAAAACCAAAACGCTCACCCGGTGAGACCGGCGAATCCGGAGAGTTATCAGCACCGCGAACGTAAATACACTTCGCCGGGCATACACCCGCGCAGAGTTCACATCCGATGCACTTCTCCATACCGTCTTCATAACGGTTAAGAACATGGCGACCATGGAAGCGCTCTGGCTTCTCGCGCTTCTCCTTCGGGTAGAAGCCCGTGATGCGCGGCTTAAACATCTGCTTGAAGGTCACACCAAAACCACTAAAGCGCGCCATTAGAGGATCTCCTCAACGAGCTCGGAACGGTTGGGCATAGAGGCTCTAAGTACTCCAAGGATGCCGAGCCCTCCTAAGAGTGAAAGCGGAACAACTGCTATGAGGTTCCAACCCTCGTTGCGCCCGACGATAATCACGCCGGAGACCATGACCCAGATGAAGGCCAACTCAATGAGCCACTTCCAACCAAGGTCCATCAACTGGTCGTAGCGAAGTCGAGGGAGCGAAGCGCGCAGCCATACAGTTCCAAAGAGGAGGACCATGACTTTGGCTACGAACCAGAACACGGGCATCAGCCAAGTATTTACCGCTCCAGTAGCTGAGAGAAATCCGAGGCTTGGCCCTGCAGGCCCACCGAGGAAAAGAGTGACTGCGATTGCAGACATTGTGATGAGGTTCATGAACTCTGCAAGGTAGAAAATTGCGAATCGAATCCCGGTGTACTCGGTGTGGAAACCACCAACGAGTTCCTGCTCGGCCTCAACTAAGTCGAATGGCGGGTGGTTTGTCTCTGCAATTGCGGAGATGAGAAATATGACAAACGCTACGAATGCTGGAATGACGTACCAAGTCCCCAACGAGCCAACGCCGGTCCATGCTTGCTTATCAACTATCGCACGCGTTGAGAGTGTCCCTGCCTGAACTAGTACACCAACAATTGCTAGCCCAAATGCAGCCTCGTAAGAGAGCATCTGCGCAGAGGCCCGAACCGATCCAAGTAGTGGATACTTAGATCCACTAGACCACCCAGCGAGCATTACGCCGTATAGACCAAGCCCTGACATGGCAAGCAGGAAGAGAATCCCAATTGGTAGGTCTGCGAGTTGTAGATAGGTCTGGTGCCCAGCGATTGAGACTTGACCACCGATGGGGATAATCGAGAACGCTAAAAACGCGGTCATCAGAGAGATATAGGGCGCAAGGAAGAAGACGCGTCTATCTGCAGAGTCCGGGACTGACTGCTCTTTGAAGAAGAGTTTGATTCCATCAGCAAGTGACTGGAGTATTCCCCATGGACCTGCAGTATCAGGGCCAACTCGACTCGCCATATCCGCGATGACTTTACGCATGAACCAGATGTAGAGCATCACTGCAACGAGTAGAAATGCGAATACTGCAACCGTCTTGCCGATGACAATGAGCACAACCGTTAGGTCGATCTTCCCTGAGAGGAGCGGGTCTCCTGCCCCCAGCATCATCGGAGTGTCTCCAGACGCAGATCAGTTACAACGAGCGATACATCTACGAGATCGCCTACGCCGGTCTCACCAATGTTAAAAGGCATCACAGCAACACCTGCAGGTACATTTGCATCCCCTGTTAGGGAGAGCACGAGGGATCCGCGTGCGGTAGATACGCGCACGCTCTCACCATCGGCAACCCCAACACGTGATATCTCAGAAGGATTGACACGAAGCGTCTGAGCCGGAATCAGGGCTCGTAATGCGGGAGTCGATGCGACTGTTCTGCCATTGTCATAGAGAGAGCGCCCAGCCGAGAGTCTCAGTGCATAGTTGTCACGCCCAGGTGTCGGCTGTGCTGCATGCTGCGCGCTCCATACAAAGAGCTGCGCATCTGGGAGACCAGCGCCATTTGAGATGTCGACGGGGAGAGCAGACTCTTCCTCGGCTGCAGCCTCATCCGAGGCGTCTGCCTCAAGTACCGGCTCAACAACTTCAGGCTCGACAACTTCAAACTCGCCGGGGCCCTCAGGCTTGATTGGCTCCCATGAAAAATCAATCACAGGGATTCGCCTGGGCTCTAAGACGAGCTCGTCTCGGTGCAGAGCAAGAGGGAGCACAACTCCATCACGTGCACGCTTGAGCAGTTGTGCGTCTACCTCTGCGAATGCAGGAGCTACGCGAGCAATCTCATCTTGAATCTCCTCAACTGTCTCAAGGTCAAAATCAGTTCCAAGCCTGAGCGCCAACTCCGAAGCGATCCGGAAATCTGGCATCGGATTACCGACTGCAGCGATCTTGCGCCCAACGCGCGAGATGCGCCCCTCGAGATTTGTTGTGGTTCCAGACTTCTCGCCCCAGACGGTAGCGGGCAAGAAAACATCTGCCTCTGCAGCAGCCTCGGTGACCGTTGCATTGATACAGATAACGAAACCAGCGCCACCAACTCCAGCGCGCACTAAGCGTCGATCCGGGAAGTCATTGACAATGTCGGCACCCACGAGAATCAGCGCACCTATGCGGCCCTCAGATGCAGCGTTGAAGATGCCGGCAGTATCTAGGCCTACCTCTGCTGGAGCGCTTCCCCACGCAGCGGCAAAACGCCCTGCTCCAGCATCAAGCGTCACGCGACCTGGGAGAAAACCTGGAGCGAGGCCAAGGTCTATTGCTCCGCGAACATTCCCTCGACGCAGTGCAATGAGGAAACGCGTATTTGGAATCTCCCGAATAATTGCAGCAGCGGCGACGGTTGGCTCCGCTGAAGTTGCAACATCTGAACGCCCAAGGACAACAACGATCGGGCCTGAACGCCCCTCAATAAGTGGTGCTAGAGCGGCGCTGATCTCACGTGCTGCGCTCGCCTGCTCACCAGGAAGGTGGCGAATCGATGCCGCTGCATACTTAGAGAGTCCATGATCTACAGCAGAGACATCAAGAATCGGAACACCTAGATCCACGCAAGCACGACGAACGCGCAGGTAAAGGACTGGCAACTCCTCTTTGAGATCAGGGCCGAGAAGGATAATTGCAGCGGCTTCATCTAGATCAGGGATCGTTGCACCCGGGAGACCGAGCACAACCTCTGCAGGTAAGCCGTCCCCTATCTGTGCATCGACGTTGTCTGTTCCGATTACTCCCTTGGCGAGGCGCGCCCACAGGTATGCATCCTCATTGGTGCCGCGTGATCCACCGACCATCGCAATACTTGCTGGACCATGTAGGTCGAGAGAGCGCTTAATACCCTCGGCTGCTGCATCGAGCGCCTCGGGCCATGAGCACTCCACGAGTGCGCCATCCCGTCGGATCATTGGGTTACGCGCGCGATCTTCTGCATGAGTCGCTTCATAACCAAAGCGCCCCTTGTCGCAGAGCCACCCGTGGTTAACAGGCTCGACATCGACGCCGAGTAGACGAACCAACTCATTTGAGGATGACTCGAGCGAACCACGACAACCAACAGAGCAGGTTTGGCACGAGGTCTCAACCGCTGAGAGGTCCCACGGACGCGCACGGAATCGATAAGGCTTGGCGGTAAGCGCACCTACAGGGCATACCTGCACAGTGTTGCCCGAGAAATAGGAAGTAAACGGATCATCCGGGTATGTGATGACCTGCATCTCGCCACCGCGCTCGCCAAAGTCAATAAGTCGATCCCCTGCGATCTCATCTGCAAAGCGCGTGCATCGGCTGCATTGAATGCAGCGCTCGCGATCAAGGAGGACAAGCTCAGAGATTGGTATCGGCTTCTCAAAGTGTCGCTTCTCTTCTACGTAGCGCGACTCCCCTGGACCGAATGCAAGAGTTTGATCTTGGAGTGGGCACTCTCCACCGCGATCGCAGACCGGGCAGTCGAGTGGGTGATTGATGAGTAAGAACTCAAGTACGCCATCTTGAGCCTTCTTCACAGTCTCAGACTTCGTATTGACAACCATTCCATCTGTGACAGTGGTTGTACATGCAGGCGGCATACCTCGCACGCCCTCAACCTCTACTAAACACATGCGGCACATGCCGACTGGCTTCATTCGCTCGTGCCAGCAGAAGCGCGGCACAAACGTACCGTTGTCCTGCGCAACACGAATGAGCAACTCGCCCTTAGGAGCCTGCACCTCGATACCGTCGATGGTGACAGTGACTATCTCGCGTTCGTCCTTCATTCTCCAGCACCTAGATCTGATGCACCTGAATCTGAGGCAGTTACATGTAACGCTCTGTCATTGTTCTGGCACATGGCGATTACTTCTTCACGAAAGAACTTATGAAGGCTCACCACAGGCGAGACAGCCGATGGCCCAAGCGGACAGATAGTTGTCTGGCTAAACGGAGCATTGAGCCCTGGAGAGATGTTGTCTCCGACATCAAGTAGGAGGTCTAGATCCTGCGGGCGTCCATAACCATGAGAGATCCGGTAGAGCACTTTCTCTATCCAACCGGTCCCTTCGCGACAAGGAGTGCACTTGCCACAGGATTCGTGTGCGAAGAACTTTGCTAGGCGCCACGCAACCAGTGCAGGGTTTGTTGTCTCGTCATAAACCATCACAGCGCCAGAGCCGAGCATGACTCCGAAGGTCTGCTGAACGTAATCCATGTCAAGTGGTGCATCGAGGTGCTCATCTGATCCGGTGAGCCACTGCGACGATGCGCCGCCCGGGATAAAGAACTTAACTTTTCCTCCGTTGCGCACTCCACCACCAAGTTCTGGTGACTCAATGAGATCGCGGAAGGTAATGCCGAGTTCAACCTCGTAGTTACCCGGGCGATTTACATGCCCGGATAGAGAGAAGATGCGAGTGCCCGTCGACTTGTTGACACCCAACTTCGCGTACTCAGCGCCACCCATACGCATGATGTGAGGAACAGTTGAGAGTGTCTCGACATTGTTAACGATCGTGGGCTTTGCATAGAGCCCAGCGACTGCGGGGAACGGAGGTCGAATGCGCGGCATTCCGCGATCGCCCTCGAGGCTCGAGAGGAGCGCTGTCTCTTCGCCGCAGATATATGCCCCTGCAGCGCGATGAATCACGATGTCGAGATCAAATCCAGATCCGAGAATATTGGCTCCAAGAAACCCCGCTGCATGTGCATCACGACGGGCAGCCTCGAGGCGTTCGAACCCAAGAGCAAACTCCCCACGGACATAGATGAATGCAAGGTTGCACCCAATTGCGTAACTCGCGATTGCAATGCCTTCAATTAACTGGTGCGGGTCGTTCTCGATGAGCATTCGGTCTTTAAATGTTGAGGGCTCTCCCTCATCACCATTGACAACTAGGTATCGAGGGTAGGAATCCTTCGGCAGGAACGACCACTTCGTGCCTGTTGGGAACCCAGCGCCACCGCGGCCGCGTAGCCCAGCGGCTGCAACTTGCTCGGCGCCGATTGCCTCGGGGTCCAACTTAAGAGCTGCGCGAAATGCCTCATACCCACCTGATTGAGTAAAGCCATCAAGCGTCCATGAATCCTCAGGGCGATCACGTAAACGCTTTGTCACAATGCGCGTCTCTGTCGCGTTAGGAGCGCCAATCACAGAGGTCATCCTTGACCACCTCCAGCAACTCCGCCGCTCACGCCACGCGCAGTTAGTTCGCCGGCTTTGTAAGCCTCGATGATCTCGGTTGCTGACCCAGGAGTGAGGCTCTCGTGAAACTCGTAGTTCACCTGCATAGCGGGGGCATTGCCACAGGCTGCAAGGCACTCAACCTCTTCGATCGTTACTTCTTTGTCGCTGGCGTAGCGCTGCTCCAAGTGCTCAAGTACCTCGGGTCCACCCATTACCAAGCATGTGACATTCGTGCAGACCGATACGACTAAACGCCCAACTTCATCGCGCTTAAACATTGTGTAGAAAGAGCAGGTGCCGAGGACCTCTGCTGGAGTGACCCCAATCATCCCCGCAATCTCGCGCATTGCATCCTGGGTTAAGTAACCGTCTTGATCCTGTGCAAGATGCGCAAGCGGAAGGATCGCTGATTTTGTTTTCGGGTAACGCGCAACAATCTCATTTGCTAGTAAAAGATTCTCAGGTGTAAAAGCCATCAGCGGTCTACCTCCCCCATAATTGGGTCACAGGTAGAGATGATCGCGACTGCATCGGCGACCATTCGCCCCTCCATCATCGGGCTAATTGCCTGCAAGTTGTAGAAAGACGGCCCTCGGACATGCATGCGCACTGGCTTCCCTGTTCCATCCGATACGAGGTAGCAGCCGATCTCTCCACGAGGAGACTCGACACGTGCATATGTCTCGCCGGGCGGAACGCGAAAGCCCTCTGTAAATAGTTTGAAGTGGTGAATCAACGCCTCCATCGACTCATCAATGCGAGCGCGAGGTGGCGGTGTAATTTTTTTATCCTGAACGCGGTAGTCGCCTCCGGGCATTTTTGCGACGCATTGACGCACGATCTTCACAGACTCGAGTACCTCGAACAGGCGAATTCGATAACGGTCGTAGCAGTCGCCATTGTCGGTGTAGATGACATCGAAATCGACTTGGTCATACGCAAGGTAAGGCTGGGTCTTACGCAGGTCCCATGGGAATCCTGTAGAGCGAAGAACAGGTCCGGTAATCGAGAGCGCCATGCATTGCTCAGTAGTGATTACTCCAACCCCAACGGTTCGCGACTGCCAGATTGGATTCTCAGTAAGGAGCTTGTCGTAATCGGCGATCCCGGCCTCGACCTGTTCGCATACACCTAGCACTGCCTCTTGCCAGCCGTCAGGAAGATCAGCGGCGAGGCCACCCGGGCGAATGAAGTTGTGGTTCATTCGCAGCCCTGTGATTATCTCAAGAACGCGTAACACCTCTTCTCGCTCGCGCCATCCGTAGAGCATCATGTTTACTGCACCCATGTCCATGCCGTTAGTGGCCTGGAACAAAAGGTGCGAGGAGATGCGATTCAACTCAACGAGCATCATGCGCATCCAGATAGCTCGCTCTGGTACCTCTACGTCAAGAAGTTGCTCAACGGCTGTTGCAAAAACAAGTTCGTTCGAGAGCGGAGATACGTAATCCATACGAGTGACGTTGGTTGCGCCCTGCACATAAGTAAGTTCTTCGCCGGTCTTCTCCATCCCAGTGTGCAGGTAGCCGATTACCGGCTTCGCGCGCACCACGGTCTCTCCGTCGAGCTCCATCATCATGCGCAGCACTCCGTGAGTGGAGGGGTGCTGGGGACCCATGTTGATGATCATCGTCTGGCCATCGCCCTCAAGCTCTGGCCATGGTCCTCCAGCGATGACAATCTCTTGAAGCGGTCGCAACTCCTGCGACCCCTCTCCAGTCTGGCGCGATAAACGCTTTAACTCGGGGGCGATGACAGCTTGCTCCGCTAGGTCTTCATCCACATCGTCACCTGAATCCGTGCCGCTCGGGTCGCCAGTGATCTGCATTTTGAGTTCTTCTTCAGTGAGACTCATCGCGGACCTGGGTCTCCTTTGAATGTGACGGGGACGCGCGCAGGAGCATCATCCTTACGCAGCGGGTGCCCAACCCATTCGTCTGGCATGAGGATACGGGTTAGATCGGGATGGCCCTCAAACGTGATTCCGAACATGTCGTATACCTCGCGCTCCGGGAAGGAAGTCCCAGAGAAAGAAGATGTAAGCGTTGGAACACTCGGATCTGACTCTGGCACCTGGGTAATAAGTCGGATGCGAATGTTTCGCGGGTGCGAAATCAGGTTGACAACGACCTCAAAACGCTCGCGCTTTATGCCAGGGATCTGGGCGCGCTCAACATCTTGCAAGTGATCAACAGCGGTTACATCAAGACACATCGTAAACTCTTCACTCACGCGCAAATACTCAACTACATCAGCGAGTGATGACTTCTCTACATGCACAACACTCTGCCCATGGCTCTCAATCGCTACTGAGCCTGCGAATTTTACGACTAGCGCATCAGTCGGCGTTGTGTAGGCGAAAGCGGATTCAGTCATCGTCTACTCAGACCGCAAGCGTTGAGGAGGAGTGGTCGGCTATTGAGACTGTTACTGGTGTAGGAGCAGAATCAGCGGGGAGAACATTCGCTATCTCAATACCGGCACCACCATTGTTCGCAGAGCGGCGCTTCATGATCTCGCCAGTTCGAACCATCTCGTGGAGATTAAGGATTCCATGCATCAACGTCTCAGGCCCTGGAGGGCAGCCGGGAATATAAACATCCACCGGAACAATCTGATCAACGCCTTGCACAATCGCGTAGTTGTTGAACATGCCACCGCTACTCGCGCAGACACCCATTGAGATGACCCACTTTGGCTCAACCATCTGGTCGTAGACCTGGCGAAGAACCGGTGCCATCTTCTGGCTAACGCGTCCAGCAACAATCATGAGATCTGCTTGACGCGGACTGGCACGAAATACCTCCATGCCGTATCGACCTAGGTCATAGTGCGCGCCACCTGCTGCCATCATCTCGATTGCACAGCACGCAAGCCCAAAAGCTGCTGGCCACATCGAACGTCGGCGCGCCCACTGCACAACATCCTCGAGTTGCCCAGTCATGAAATTATGGCCGACCTGCTCCATACCCATTAAGCGGCTGACTCCTCAGTTTGAATACCGAGTGCATTGATTGAGTCGCTATTCGCAAAAATTGTTGGAGATCCATCGCTACGCATAATCGGTCGCACGATTTGATCAGAGACTCGCGCTATCGGGCCCCAATCAAGGGCGCCCGTCGAGAGTAGGTAAGCGAAGGGAACAATGAGTACGCCAAGAAATACTCCCATGACGCCTAAACCATAAGCACCGAGTTCGCGCAGGATTGTTGCAAACGGATACAGAAAAATAATCTCAACGTCAAGAACAATGAAGGCCATCGCTACTAAATAGAACTTCACCGGAAAGCGCTCGACCGGCTCACTCTCCGAGACGATTCCGCACTCATAGGAAGCAGTCTTGGCCTTGGTCTTTCGACTCGGAGCGAGTAGCTGAGAGGCGAAGAAGGATCCGGCGCCGAATCCAAAAGCGAGCAGGGCCATCGTGAGTATCGGTAGGTACTGACTCATGCTCCGTCTCCTCTCTTAGTCCGATTCTTGATTCGCTCTTGGGTAAAAAATTTTCGCATCTTGAGCGCCGCTGCTTTTAGTACTGGGATATGTGGTGACGCTACCTGCGAGCAACGCTGCAGAGGCTATTAGGTGCGGCATTGGTTAATGCGAAACCTGCGCGGCCAAAAACACATTCCCGCTGAATACTCTTCGGTCTATGGCCGGTCTATCTCCGGTCTATGGCTCCGGCGTGAGGGCAACGATCTTCTCGACCAATGCATACGCGGCCTCCGCTGGCCCAATCTCATCCGGTCGTAGGAGGTTCGCCATAATTCGCAGCACCCACTCCATGAGGGTCCGAGACTGCATACCTACATGAGTAAGTTCGCGCATCACGGCAGGGTTCCCGATGATCTTGACGAAGAGTCGAGCCACCTTGAAGTAGAGGCCATATGTCTCGACTAGGAGCTCCGGGTATTGCTGGAGCGCAAGGCCATCTCCAGAGGTCAAGGCTTGGTCAACTACACCCGCAACCATGCGCCCCGTCTCGTATGCGTAGGCAATACCCTCGCCATTAAAGGGGTTCACGGAGCCAGCGGCATCCCCGGCCACGATCCAATTCGGGCCAACATTGGGGGTAACAGAGCCTCCGGTCGGGAGTTTTCCGCCAGTTACCGGCCCCTCAGCCGTATCAGCGGAGAGCCCCCAGTATGAAGGCGCCACATCGACGAAGGTCTCCATCAACTTGCTCGTATTTATGTCCTTCCAGCCCGAGAAGGTAGATAGGAGCCCTACCCCTACATTTACGCGCCCATCGCCGAGTGGGAAAATCCAGCCGTAGCCTGGGACATGGGCTCCGGAGCGATCAACGATATCTAAGTGGCTCTCGATCCAAGGATCTTCATGGCGTGGACTCCGGTAATAGCCGCGAACCGCCATTCCTAGGGGATATTTGCGGTCTCGATTTGTCCCTAGAGCCCTTCCAAATCGGGAGTTTGCCCCATCAGCCACCACTACATAACGAGCTGAGACATTCTCTAAGGTGCCCGTATCCTTGTGTTTTACGGTGGCGCCAGTGACAATTCCGCTCTCTAGAGTGGGCTCGACGGCCTCGCAGCCCTGCCAGAGAGTGGCCCCGGCCTTTACGGATCGCTCTGCAACCATCTCATCTAGGTCCCGGCGCCGGACAACATACCCATAATCTGGGAAATCGGGGTGCTGTGGCCAGGCCAACTCCATGGTCACCCCATGGGCTATTGATCTAAGGCCGTCATACCGGTGGAAATCGGAGAGCGGCTCAGCTAACTCCATATCGGTGAGTTGCTTAACTGACCTCGGGGTAAGCCCGTCCCCACAGGTTTTGTCCCTTGGGAATCGCTTTCGCTCGACGACGAGTACGGAGTGCCCGTTTTGGGCAAGCCAATAGGCCGCAGATGCACCCGCCGGCCCGGCACCAATTACTAAAGCGTCGTATCGCTTTGACATCTCCACATCGTCGCGCAACTTCACCCCATTTACCGCAACGCGCGCATCAAGAATCCTCGGTATTTACTGTGGCAAGTTTCACGCAATCGAGTCACCATAAATACTTCCCCCGAACCTGCGTTAGGAGCCTCGGCATAGGTAACCTGCTTATCGACACTCGCCTTGGAGGAAACACGCTCGATGCCCAACTTGTTGCCAGACTGGCACTTCCTACGACCAGCTGGACGCCTTATTTGGTCATCCCTCTTGCTGATCATTGGTACCGGGTTAATCCTTTGGCAGATGCGTAAGCCAAAACCAGTTCGCCCCACTACGTGGGCGCAAGCAATGGCAGGATCGCTCTACGTATTCGCA
>CALQAT020000032.1:0-15405 GCA_943328625.2 Bordetella parapertussis
CCGATGAGATTTGTTGTGGTCTCAAAGCCTGCAGCGAAGAGCAGGATCATTGTGGTGATCAACTCTTCTTCGCTTAGGCGGTCGCCCTCCTCCTCGACGGCAATCAATGCGGTGAGCAGATCCTCTGTCGGGTTTAGGCGCTTCTTGGCTATGAGTTCACGGAAGTAAATGCGCAGGCGTGCCCCTGCAGCGACACCGCGCTCCGTCTCCTCAGGGGTTGCACCAACCTCAAGAAGAACCACCAAATCTCGCACGGTTCCGCGGAATGCCTCTCGGTCTTCCTCTGGTACCCCAACGAGTTCGCCAATTACCGCTACTGGGAGTCGCCATGCGAGTTCCTCCATCACATCAGCGGTGCCGGCTGCTGCCATGCCGTCGAGCATCGGAGCAGCGAGTGCATCCATGCGTGGGCGCAGATCATCTATGCGCTTGGGAGTGAACTCGCGGCTCACAAGACTTCGCAGGCGCGTGTGGTCGGGCGGGTTGAGAAAGAGCATGGAGGGTGCGGGTGCATCCTCTGAGCGTTGTGCCCTTAACGACTCGGGTGCTCCGTCGAGAGATGGGCGCACTACATCTTGCGGGGTCTTCCCAAGGCGCGGATCGCGCAGGGCCGTGCGGCAGTCTTCAAAGTTGCTTAGGTACCAAAGCGGGCCCTCGGCGTTTCCATGTATCGGCGTGTTCTCACGTAGTGCTCTGTAGCGCGAGTACGGGTCCTTGCGACCTTCGGTTGAGCTGAAAATCTCTGCGATGGTCGCGTCAGCATTGAAAGTCTCTGGGGTGGTCGCAGTCATTAGTTAGCCTCATGCAGAGTGGCGGGCCTGATCATCCCTTTACGTTATCTACTCGCGAGAATCTCTGCGACCTGATCACGCAGAACATGCTTCATTACCTTGCCAGATGTATTGCGGGGCAGCGACTCAACCAAGACCACGTGACGCGGTTTCTTGTAGGAGGCGAGGTAATTCTTAGCGAGCTCCACAATCTGCTCCTGAGTTACCTCAACCCCGGAACGGGGCACAATGGCCGCGCATACTGCCTCGCCCCAATGCTCATCGGGTACTCCAATAACTGCAACCTCAAGTACGCCAGGGTGGCGGTGAAGTACTTCCTCGACCTCTCGAGAGGCGACGTTCTCTCCACCGGTGACGATGATGTCTTTCTTGCGATCTACTACAGAGATAAATCCCTCGGAGTCAATGAACCCAAGGTCGCCGGTGCGGAGCCATCCATCAATGATTGTCTCGGCTGTAGCTGCAGGGTCGTTCCAGTATCCAGAGAAGACCTGCGCTCCGCGGATCACTATCTCTCCCACTTCACCCGTCGGTAAATCAACCATTGCATCATCAACTATTCGAGCCTCAGCGAGTGGCCCAGGCTTCCCTGCCGCTGTGAGTAAGTGCGGGTCAGTAGTAACTCCACGACGATGCGCATCGCCATCCATGAAGACAGCGTTGCCGCCTAGCTCTGTCATCCCGTAGCCCTGCGCAAAATCGCAGCCCCATCGCTGCATCGCTCGTCTAAGAATCTCGGCTGGTACCGAGGACGATCCATAGGCAATCTGGCGCAGGCTCTCGAGTGCCAGATCGTCTGCCTCGGGGTGCTCAAGAAGCGTCGAGACCATCGTGGGAGCAAGGGAAGTGTTAGTTACGCCATGCCTCTTTGTGAGCGTGAGAAATTCATCCGCCTCGAAACGCTTCACCAAGACAACTGGGCGCGCCCGACTGTGCATAATCAAGAGGTTGTATCCAGCAACATGGCAGAGAGCGAAAGCTAGGAAATAGACATCGTCCTCTGCGACTCTTCTCCCTAGAGCTGTGTTCTCCGCTGCTGCGATGAGTGCTCGGTGCGGAAGCATCGCTCCCTTTGGCATTCCAGTGGTTCCGCTTGTGAAGAGAATCCAAGCAGTCTCCTCGGGGTCTGTTGCAATCTCGCTCTCACGCTCGGGATGAGACCCGTCCGCAAAATCGTCGTACGCGATTCTCCCGGGAGCGCAGTCGCCCCCGATCTCTATGAGAACAAAAGTCTGCTTGCTAGGCGCCGACGCCGAGTTGTTATCGGTGCTGCCCGCGTCGGCTCTTGGCAGGTGAGGCTCTAGCGCGTCGAGTAGCGCACGTTCTCCGATGATTACTCGCGTCTGCGTGACATCGAGCATCTCAACCCACTCGCGAGGGTTGAGCCGGTAGTTGAGAGGAACCAAGATTCGCCTCACGCGAGCTATCGCGTAGTACGCATCCGCAAACTCAAGTGTGTTCTCCGAGAGAAATGCAACGCGCTCATGCCGCTCTGTAATTGATGCAACTGCATTTGCTAGCCGCTCAACGCGCTGCTCTAGTTCGCTGAAGGTAACCACGCGCCCCTCGACAATTACAGCGGGCGCGTCTGGGCTGTTCTCTTCGCTGCGCTCAACAATTTCATGTAGCAGCATCGAACGGGCTCAGATCTATTGGTTTCGTTAACTACTTAGTTGCGGTCTTCACAGAGAACTCGACACTTGGCTCAGTAGATGCATACTCAGGTGTGAGGTATGCGGTGTACGCGCTCTTCCCCGCTAGTTGATCTAGGAAGAATGAGATTGTGTAGGTCTCGGTAAGGCTGTTCGCCTTCCTCCATGCGAGTTGCCCTGGCTGGCAGCCGCCCTCGCCGCTCTCAGTAACAGTATCGATAATTACCTGAGGGACGTTCTTGATCGTCGGGGCAATCTCTAGGTAGTAGCAGATGTCGCTGAACGACTGGTGCGCTCCCTTAACAAGGTCAACACGGTAGAGAGGGCGTGCTGGAATCGAGTTCCAAGTGCGCACGGTATTTGGCTTGAGTTTTGCTGTTGTATCTAGCGTGCCGCTGATGAGCATCGTCGGCACTTCTACCTTCTTCAGCTCAGCGAGGGGAATATTCTTCGTATATGCAGCGAGACCGACAATTGCTTTGATCTTGGGGTAGCCGGGGAGTCCTGCGTGGCCGACTGTCCCGATGATGGATGTCATGCCACCAAGTGAGTGCCCCATGATGCCGATCTTCTCGGGGTTAATCGATTGGTAGAGCAGGTCCCCACTATTCGTATTACGCGCAAGTGCGTCATCAAGAGTCGCGCGCACGTCGCCGACGCGGTTCAACTCATTCTGAGCGCGCGTGGCGATCTGGCCGGTTACTGCATCAATCGCCGTATTGCCAGTGTGGTCTGGTGCGACTACTACAAAGCCGTGGCTCGCAAGGTTCTCTGTAAGGAAGCTAGAGATGAAGCGAAGACCGCCAGATCCGTGTGAGTACATGACGAGCGGGAACGGGCCTTGAGTCGAGACTGGCAACCCAGAGAATGCAGTGCGCGATGGAACCTCTACGCCAGGTATGACCGCGTAATTCACTGGGGTTGCACCCTCGACGCGTGACTTATCTGCTGGGTACCAGACATCTACTGTGAGATCGCGCTCGGGTCGTTGGGGGTCCTTCACGGTTACGGTCTCACGACCGACGGCGAAGGGGCCAGGCTGATCAGGTGCGGGCCCGGCAGCTTTGGCGTCTGCTTTCGCTGCCGACTTGGACTCAGATGAGATATTTGAGTCGCCGCCGCAGGCTGCTAGTGCTGCGATAAGTAGCAATGCGCTAGCGCCGGAAATAGCGCGAGTTCCAATGCGGGAGCGCCGGTTGGTACTTGTACGCGCGACGCTCGGCGTGTCAACGGCAGTTGGGTCGCTGCTTGATGACTTAGCCGTGTTGTGGGTGGTTGTCTCGGGCATTGGTTCCTCCAGATTTGCGGTCTGCTGCAGGTTAGGGCGCAGGGCTCTCATAGGTGCGATGCTAGGAGAATGCATTACGTACGAATCTTTAACGATGAAGCCGGAGAGAGCCATTTCGAGGATGTCTTGCTCCCTGAGGTTGTCTCTCCGCCCGAGCAGGGCGTTGCCGAGCTGACCCTTAGCGATCCTGTCTCGGTTGATCGTGCGATCTTCGTCTCACTCCCTGGTGATGCACAGGCCCCCGATTGGCATACAGCGCCTCGACGCCAATTTGTTGTCGTGCTCGACGGGGGAGTTCGCATTGAGGTGAGCGATGGTGAGGTACGCGACCTTCCGCCTGGGAGTGTGGTTCTAGTTGAGGACACGATAGGGCGCGGACATGTAACCGAGTATGTGGCAGGACCACGACGAGTGATGCTTATTCCCCTAGAGGCAGAGCAATAAGAAACGCAATCGAACTCAGCGGTTACTTCTCCTGCGCTTACTAGATCGACTTGCACATGGTCGTGTGCCAACCGCCCTCGGGATAGTTATCGACGCGACCGAGTGATGTGTAACCGCGGCGCTCATAAAACTCTGGCGCCTGAAAGTCAAAAGTAGAGAGCACGATCTGAGTGCAGGCTCGACGTACCGCTTCAGCCTCGAATGCATCAAGTAACGCGCTTGCAATGCCGCTGCGTCTTCGTGACTCTGAGACCCAGAGAAGATCAACCTCTGCATTGCCTCCCCACGACCAGCCATAAATTCCAGCCTCGATCTCGCCAGAGTCGTCTCGCAGCCAAGCCGAGATTGGCTCTGCAGCCGGTAGGCCTGTTGCTGCGAGGTTCGACTCGGTGATGCGGGTATAGAGCATCTCCACATCACCAGCGTTTGGAGCTGTCTCTATTTCAAGTGCTGTCTCTATTTCAAGTGATGTCTCTATGTCAATTGATGTCGCTACTTCAAGTGATGTCTCGATCTCGAAGATGTGTTCCCCTGCTCCGGATTGCCCCATCGTTGGAGTCTTGCCGATCTCTAGCCCAAGAGAAAGTGGTGCGGATATTTATGCACGCCAAGCATCGCATCGAGAAAGGTAGTTACCCTTAAAAAGCCTCAACGAGAGCGATACGGAGAGGGGCTCTCAAGTTCTGCTCAGTTCTCGACTAACTCGGCAAAACCATCGAGGATTGGGAGCACGGAGTCTGCGTCTCCGCCTGGGAGTCGCAGTACTACTTCCTCAATGCCGAGCGATGCGTAGTACTCGAGTTTTCCTGGGTCGGGGAGTGTTCCAAAAGGAACGATGCGCATCTCCGAAGAATCGCGCCCTGCTTCTTCGCATGCGCGCGCTAACTCGGGGAGTGCCTGCTTGATGCCGGCACCACCAATCGGGATCCATCCATCTGCGTACTCCGCGATGTTGGCGAACATCTTTGGCCCAGCGGCTCCACCAATTAGGACGGGTGGGCCATTGCGCTCCGGGGATCGCCAAGGCTTCGGCCACGACCAAGATGGAGGAATCTCAGCGTGCTTGCTGTGAAACTCTGCAACTTCATCGGACCACAAAGATCGCATAGCCATAATGCGGTCGCGCACTACATCGCGCCGGTCAGCCATTGAGACGCCATGGTCTTCGAGCTCATCTTGGTTCCACCCGAATCCGATGCCGAGTACAAATCGGCCATGCGACTCTCGATCAAGGGTTGCGATTGCCTTGGCGGTAACGATCGGCTCTCGCTGTGCAACCAGAGCTATGCCGGTACCAAGGAGAATCCTGTCTGTCACTGCTGCGCACATCGCGAGAGCAATCAAGGGATCGAGGGTGCGCTTGTACTCGTCGTTGAGTACCTCGTCGCCAGTTGGGGGTGCCGTCTTGCGGCTGAGCGGAATATGGGTGTGCTCGGGGAGGTAGAGCGAGTGGAGCCCACGCTCCTCAACGGCGCGCCCGAGGGCTACAGGTCCGATGGTCCGGTCTGTCATGAACATGGTTACGCCGTACTTCACAGGGCTACCGTACCCCTCGGCCCCGCTGCGCCGGGACATAGGCACTTAGGTAAGACTTCGTGCGAGTATCTAGGCCGCGCTAGGCGACTAGCTGAATCAATAACCTAAAAGGAGCCCCAACAACATGCCCGGTATCTGCGAAGGACGAATCGTCATTGTTACTGGAGCCGGGCGCGGTATCGGGCGGGGCCATGCACTTGAGTTCGCGCGCCAAGGCGCCAAGGTAGTTGTCAATGATCTAGGTGCCGAGTCTGATGGAACCGGTTCATCGAATGGACCCGCTGGTGAGGTAGTGGATGCGATCCGCGCGATGGGCGGCGAAGCAGTTGCCAACGGTAGCGACATCGCCGACTGGGAGGGGGCGCAGGCTCTTATCGAGACAGCGGTCGATACTTTTGGTGGGCTCGATGTGTTGGTAAATAACGCTGGCTTCCTCCGTGACCGCATGCTCTTCTCAAGCGGCGAGGATGAGTGGGACGCAGTTATCCGTGTTCATCTGAAAGGGCACTTCGCACCCGCGCGTTTCGCGAGCGCGTATTGGCGTGAACAGTCCAAGAACGGAGCCGCTGTCGATGGGCGCATCATCAATACCTCGAGTGGCGCTGGCCTCATGGGGAGTGTCGGGCAGGGTGCTTATAGCGCTGCGAAGGCTGGAATTGTAGCGATGACCCTCGTGCAGTCCGCAGAGATGTCGCGTTATGGAGTTACATCGAATGCAATTGCTCCAGCAGCGCGCACGCGAATGACTGAGCAGGTATTCGCAGACACGATGGCCGCACCTGAGGGCGATGCATTTGATGTGATGGCCCCTGAGAATGTTGCACCGCTCGTTGTTTGGTTAGGGAGTTCGGAGAGCGCGGCTGTAACAGGGCGTGTATTTGAGGTAGAGGGTGGCATCGTCAGCATCGCCGACGGCTGGCAGCATGGCCCTCGTCGCGATAAGGGCGCTCGTTGGGAGCCGAGTGAACTTGGCTCGGTAATTGCAGACCTATTGGCTGAGGCCCCAGAGCCGACTCCGGTGTACGGCGCATCCTGATGCCAGCAGCGCGCGGGGGCGATAAGCGCATAGGAGCAAATACCTACGAAGAGTGGGGCGTTGCTCCATGGCGCGAGCCGAGTGTGACCGAGGTTGGTCGCCTCCCAATGAGGAGCCCCTTCTCTAGCCACTCTGACGTTGATGCCGCGCACGCAGGAAGCACTCCGGGGCAAGGTTCCTCCCAATGGGAGCAATCGCTCGATGGAGAGTGGAGATTCCTCGGCATTGACCGGCCAGAGGATGCACCCATTGATTGGGAACAGCAGAGTTTCAGTGATGCTTCATGGAGCAATGTTGCAGTGCCGGGTTGCTTCACGATGCAGGGGCACTCGATCCCGATCTACACCAACATTGAGATGCCTTTCTCGAATCTTCCACCGGATGTTCCAGATGCAAACCCCACAGGTTTGTATCGCAGGGAGTTCTCGGTGCCGCGTGCGTGGCGTAGTCGCAGAGTCGTCATTGAGTTTGGGGCTGCTGAGAGTGTTCTCATGCTCTGGATCGATGGCAAGGCAGTTGGCTTAGGAAAAGACTCGCGGCTCTCATCGAGTTTTGACATAACAGACATAGTGAGTGGCCCTGGCAAGCACTTAGTTGCTGCGATGGTTGTTAGGTACTCAGATGCATCCTTCGTTGAGGATCAAGATCAGTGGTGGCAAGCGGGGATTCATCGTTCAGTTCGCATCTACTCAACTCCGCGTGTCCATATATCTGACCTATTCGCAACTGCATCGCTCGCTGATGACCTCACCACGGGGACACTGCAACTAAAGGTCTCGGTCGATTTCCCAGCCGAAGAGCGCGCAGAGAAGTGGTCGGTAGATGCACATGTCGAGACGCTCGAAGGCAAGAGAGTTACTCGTGAACCTCTGCACGCGCAGGTACCCGCGACACCGATTCCCTATCTCTATCAAGGATCGTTTGTAAATGTATCGACAACGATCTCAGGGGTAAAAGCTTGGTCGGCCGAGCAGCCAAATCGCTATCGAGTAGTGGTCCAGCTAAAAGATCCATCTGGAGAGGTGCGAGAAGTTGTAAGCGAGATCATCGGATTTCGCCGTGTGGAGGTAGGCAATCGCGAGCTACTGATCAACGGAGAGCCCGTGTTGATCCGTGGAGTTAACCGCCACGATTTTGATCAATTTACGGGCCGTGTTGTAACTGTTGAGCAGATGCGGGCAGATCTTGTGCTGATGAAGCAGTTTGGCTTTAACGCAGTGCGTACTTCACACTCTCCAAACGCTCCTGAGTTCTATGACCTGTGCGATGAACTCGGGATATACGTAATCGACGAGGCAAATATTGAGAGCCATGGATACATCACCTCTCTGTGCCATGACACTCGATACCTCGCAGCGTGGATGGATCGCGGAACGCGAATGGTTCAGCGCGATAAGAATCACGCCTCGATTATCGCGTGGTCGCTTGGTAATGAGTCTGGTTACGGTGCACACCACGATGCGTTAGCTGCATGGATTCGCAACTACGACCCGAGCCGACCACTCCATTACGAGGGGGCGATCATGGGTTGGTGGGATCGCCCGCAGCGCGCGACAGATCTGCTCTGCCCTATGTACCCAGAGATTGAAGAGATTGTTGCGTGGTCAAAGAACGCTGCCGCAAGTGTGAATGGCAACCTGCCCTTGATCATGTGTGAATACTCGCACGCTATGGGGAATAGCAACGGAACTCTTGGTGAGTATTGGGATGCCATCGAGGCAAACCACGGACTCCAAGGAGGATTCATCTGGGAGTTCTGGGACCATGGATTGCGACAGCAGCTCCCTGACGGGCGCGAGCGCTGGGCCTACGGTGGCGATTTTGGTGACGAGCCCAACTCGGGATCATTCTGCATAGATGGTGTTGTGTGGCCTGACCGCACGCCCAAGCCTGCAATGTACGAGCACAAGGCGCTCGCTTCTCCTGTTGCAGTTGAGGCAATTGGTGCAACGGGTGCACGACGTGTGGCACTTCGTATCACTAACAAGCAAGACTTCACAGACTTGAAGTGGCTTCGCTGCGAGTATGAGATTCTCATCGATGGAGTGGCGGTAGCACGCGGCAAGGCTCCATTGCCCGAGGTTGCGCCCGGCGAATCAGTTGCGTGGAGTATCCCTTATGACATCCCTGCCGCAGCCAGAGGCGCAGAGGTTGTGCTTGATCTGATATTTAAGACAGCGCGCGCTACGAACTGGTGTGAGCATGGATTTTGTGTTGCCAATCTGCAAATTCCAATCGCTGTATTGACTGGGCGCGCTACGAAGTCGAAGAGTGTCACAAATGCAGTCGAGATCAGCGGCGAGTCCGTGAAGGTTGGCGCTATGACGGCGACCTTCGGCGGTGGGGAGAGTGGGCTAACTGCACTTGCGATTAATGGGCTCGACCTCATCGAGAGCGGCCCAGCGTTGTCACTATTCCGTGCGCCTACAGACAACGACGAAATTCGCCCAATGCGAGGAATGCCGACACCCGCTGCACGTTGGCGCAGATGGGGAATTGACTCCCTCGTCGCTCATCCTGGGAGAATGCAGTTACGACGGGCCGGCGATGGAGTAACTGCTCGCCAGAGTATTGAGTGGATCGGCAACGACGGAGTGGCCTTCCTGCATAAGCGCAGATTTGAGTTTGACTCCAGTGGCTTGTTGAGGGTGCATGAGGATCTGAGTGTGCCTGAGCGCTGTAATGACCTGCCGAGAGTCGGGGTGTGCCTGAGCCTTCCATCGAACTTTGATCAACTCGAGTGGTATGGACTCGGACCGCATGAGACTTATCCAGATAGGGCGCGTGGCGCAGCCATTGGTCGTTACTCATCACGAGTAGCGGAGCAATATGTTCCGTATATCCGTCCGCAGGAGCATGGTCACCATACGCATACGCGTTGGTGTGCAGTATCGAACGGTCGCTATGGCCTCCTGATCTCAGCATCAGAACGCTTTGGATTCTCCGCAAGCAATTATTCGATTCCGCAATTAGATGAAGCGCAGCACGATGTCGACCTAAAACCCGAGCCAGCAATTTACTTAAATATTGATGCCAAGCATCGCGGACTCGGAACTGCATCATGTGGCCCAGACACGCTTGCTAAGTATCTGCTGCGCGCGCGCAGGTTTAAGTGGTCTTGGTCGATTGCTGCATTCGATAGCAAGGTAGATGACCCTGCGGATCTCGCTCGCAGGCTTCTCGGTTAGCGCTATTCCGTTAGCGACTAGCCGAGGCGCTCGACGATCATCGCCATTCCTTGGCCGCCACCAACGCACATGGTCTCAAGGCCGTAGCGACCGTTCGAGTCCTCGAGTCCGTTGAGGAGTGTGGCCATGATGCGCGCCCCTGTCATCCCAAATGGGTGACCGAGTGCGATGCCTCCACCGTTTACGTTGAGTCGCTCCCACGGGATCCCGAGTTCATCTGCAGAGGGGATTACCTGTGCTGCGAATGCCTCATTGATCTCGACAAGGTCGATCTCATCGATAGAGAGCCCAGCGCGCTTGAGCGCCGCACGGCTTGCAGCGACTGGACCTAGCCCCATGATCTCTGGGTCAATTGCACTAACACCGCTCGAGACGATGCGCGCGATTGGGGTAATGCCGAGCTGTGCTGCGCGAGTCTCGCTCATGACAATTACAGCGGCTGCACCATCATTTAATGGGCATGCGTTACCGGCAGTGACTCGACCGCCTGGGCGGAATGCTGGCTTGAGGGCACCCAACTTCTCAGCAGTTGTGCCGTCGCGTGGGCAGTCATCAACGCTTATGACTGTGCCATCAGCGAGGGTCACCGGCGTAATTTCGCGCTCGAAGAATCCGTTCTGCTGTGACTGCACTGCACGCTGCTGAGATAGCGCTGCAAACTCATCCATACGCTCACGGGAGACATCTGCGTAATCCGCAACGTTCTCTGCGGTCTGCCCCATTGAGATGTAGATGTCTGCGAGCCCGCCAAGCTCAGACCACGGCCCAAGGCCTCCGTCGGCGCGTGCTGCTGTGCGTACCTCTGCCTCGCTGAAACGCGCGTTGTGCGTATCCGGGTAGCCATCAGAGCGACCCTTGGAGAATCTGCTAACGCACTCAACGCCACCTGCGATAAATACATCGCCTTCGCCTGCGCGGATTGCATGTGCTGCCATTCGAATTGTCTGAAGTGATGAGGAGCAGTAACGGTTTACTGTTACTCCCGGTGCAGTCGGCATCCCAGCGAGGAGTGCAACTACGCGTGCAAGGTTGTATCCCTGCTCACCGGCGGGCTGCGCACAACCAATGAGAAGGTCCTCGACCTCGGCTGGATCAAGTAGGGGAACCTTGGCTAAAGCTGCCTCGACGATGCCCGCTGCGAGATCATCGGGCCTGCAGTCAACGAGTGAACCTTTATTTGCCCTCCCAATTGGGGTGCGAGCAGTAGCGACGATGACGGCCTCAGGCATGAATCCTCCGAGTATTGGCTCCGGGCGGTCCGGAGATTGATTACCGTGATGTTCTATCGCAGTTGATGAGCAGATGGCACTTCGGCACAGAATAGGGAGAATCCCCGCCTCCATTCGCTATTAGGCCCCGTCCGAATAGTGGGCTTATCGGATCGTCTCGGTCGGGGGTAGCCTCGCCATATGTCGGTAGAGGATCGCCTTGTGGGAATGCGTGATGCGCTTAATGGCCGGCGTGATCAAGTGCGTGACCGTACCCAAGAATTAGTCGATGCCGCACTAGATCGAATTTTTGCCGAGCCGCTAGATGTTCCTGATGCGGCTACGGCTCTGAGATTGCTGAGCGATGATCGGCTGATCGAGGACTCGGAGGATGTCGGTGCGCGCATGGCGCGCTTTGCGATGGTGAGTCTGCCCGTTGCACTCTCGGTCTGGCGCAGGGTAGGACCAAGTGTGCGTCTTGCAGGGCGAGTCACCCCAGGCGGGAGGGGAGTGAGGCTTGCGCTCGCCGCCGTTCCAATGACCACAGGATTAATCTCTTCCGCTCGCCACGGTGTTCATGAACTACAGGTGCTTGCTTCACTTTTAGTTGCGCGGCTTCGCGCCGTGGGGCTCCCGGCGGATCGTGGTCTTGTGCGCGCGTTGGTATTGAGCGTCTACTTAAACCCAAGCCGCACTCCGGATCTCGATACTCGAGTCGCAAACTCATCATCTGCACTAGCGCGCGGCTGGATTCTGCGGGCTATTCCCTACGTTTGGCACCCCAACGCCGAGAAACGAAGTGCTAGGAGAATCAAAGCGATCGAGACTCTTGACCTAGCCTTGCTCCACCAAACGTGGCGCGCTTCTACCGTCATCGATATCTAGGAGTTAAGCCAAACCCATGCTCGCTGCTTTCTTACTGGCCTTTGGCGTGATCTTTATCGCAGAGTTAGGCGATAAGAGTCAATTGATGGCTCTCGCATTTGCGACGCGCTTTCCTCCTTTCAAGATTCTGCTCGGGATCACTATTGCTACAGCGATCGTTCACCTCGGGAGCGTCGCAATTGGTGGACTCATTGGGGATCACCTGCCAACGAGTGCAATCAACATCGTTGCAGGGATCGCCTTCTTTGGTTTTGGTGCTTGGACCCTGCGTGGCGATGAACTCACCGAGAAGGATGAGGCTAAGGCGCATGGCGTATTTCGCTCCCCGATCGTCGCTGCAAGCATCGCGTTCTTCTTGGCGGAGTTAGGCGACAAGACGATGCTCGCGACTATCACTCTGGCTACCAACCATCCTTGGTTTGGTATTTGGCTCGGGAGCACACTCGGGATGGTCGCAGCCGATGGGTTAGCAATTGCAGTCGGTCGAGTCTTAGGAAAACGACTACCAGAGCGCGCAGTGAAGATAGGTGCGTCGGTTGCCTTCTTTATCTTCGGCGCCCTACTAATAGCAGAGGGTGTGCGCGGATAACCGCAGCACACCCCCTGTCACTAACTTCGCAAATTACTCTGCAGTTAAATTGGCTCTCGCGAGCGCCCTCGTACTTACCGCTTTGAGATCCCAAGCAACTGGTGGAATCCTGCGATGATCTGAGATGGCTTCTCTTTGCCGGGATTGCCAGATGCATTTGGAAGGTTCGGCCCAATGATGCCCTTGATGTTTGATTTAGAGGCGATGTACCAGTCTGAGTATCCAAACCAAAGTGCAGGGGTAGTTGCTGACATATGCCTGAAGAGTTTTGTATAGATGGCCGTTCTCTTAGCAGGGTCAGTCTCGATGCGACCTTGGTCAAGACCCGCATCTATTACTGGGTCATTGATACGACCAAAGTTCACTATCGAACCAGAGTGAAACCAAACATAAAGCGTGTCAGGATCCGATCCAGGGTAGTTGCGCCATAGGAAAGCAGTTGTTTTACCAGCAAGTGCTGTATTAACAATCTGTGCTTCATCTATAGGTGAAGGAAGGTTTACGGTGATCCCTAGTTTTAGCGCCTGTCGCTTGATCTCTGCTGCGCTGCCTTGAACACTCGGATCGAAGGTTGTCTGTAGGTCAAACGTGAACTCTCCGCCATGCTTGGCCTTGTAGGCAGCGACTAATTGCTTTGCCTTCTTGACATCAAATTTGGGGAAACCAGATTTCCTAGAGGCACCCATAACTTTGGAGTCGACAACTTGGTTCGCAACCTCACCCGTGCCCCTGTTGGCCAAGACATTTAAGATTTGGCGATTGATGCCACGTGCAAGCGCTTCGCGTGCGATTGGGTCATCGAACGGTGCAAGCGCTGTATTCAAGAGCATGTTGTTGACGTCTCTAAAACCCTTTTCATTCTCGAGGACATTTACATTTGCAAATGATTCAGCAGACTCAGCGTTCTTTCCGGAGGTCACATGGATGACATCAAACTGTCCGCCTTGTAGACCGTTAAGCCGCTGAATTGAGTCTCCCTGCACTTTGAAGGTGATTTTGTTCAGAAGCGGATAGCCCTTGCGCCAGTAGTTCGGATTTCGCTTCACAACGACGTCTCCGGTAGACGGATCAAAACTCTGAAGTTTGAATGGCCCGCTCCCAATGAGATTTGTCTCGCAGGTCTTGGGGTCATTTATCTGCGCCGGTGCAGCGATTCCTGTGCGCCCAGCGGAGAATAGGTAGGCGGGGAACGCAACCCATGACTGCTTGATTGTTACAACAACCGTCAGGGGGTCGGCGACTGCGACGTCGGATACCGGTGAGAACATAAATGCAAGCAACAACCCTTTGCGCCATGCATCAATGTTCGCTTTAATTGCTGCAGCGTCTACAGGGGTTCCATCGTGGAATTTCACGCCAGGTCGCAGGCCGATGGTCCACTTGTCAAATGTGGCGTTTGGAGTTACCGACTTAGCGAGGTAGGGGATGTACTGACCCTTGTCGTTTGGAACGGTAAGCGTGTCATACATGCTCTGCGTCACCATTATGCCCGAGACACCCATCTGCGCTCTCGGTAAACAGAACTGCGTTGTCTTTCCTGAGACGGAGTAAACAATCGACCCACTTGGCTTGGGGGTCGATGCCGCTCCGGCTGGGAGTGCTGCTGCCCCCAGAGTGCTTGATGCAATCAACGCTGTTGCAGTAAATCCCGCTACTCGTTGAATGAGGTGATGATGTTTCATTATTTCCTCCGGTTTTGGATAAATGGTTTTAGATATTGGGTCAAAAATTTGGGGGCGAGCGTTGCAGGCCGCCGCTAACCAGCGCAGGTTAGAGCCTTTGGCGCCTAAGCCTGTGTCGCTGCTTCATGTATTGCCGCAACTACTTCAGAATGCCCAAGTTCTTGGCAGAAGTGGCCCACCCCTTCGATGGTCGTGTGGCTTGATCGCTTTGCCCCGGGCACGTTCTCGGCGAAGTATTTCTGTCCGTGGCCGGTAACTGGATCTGGCACTCCAAAGCAGGTTGCGAAGGGTTTCTCCCAGGTGTCAAAGATGCTCCATGCCTCCAGCATTATTTTTGCACCATCTTGATCCGCTGAGGTTGGGACTAGTGAAGGAAAACTAAGCGCCCCTGCCTGGTGTGTGGCATCGGGGAATGGCGCATCGTAGGCGCCGGACTCTGCCTCGGTGAGTGGAATTTTTACGCCCCCAACAAGGTCTCCACTGATCATGCGCCCGCACTCGAGGTAGTCAATAGTTGCGGCAAACTCTTGCCACATTCCAAATGCTCCACCCTCTTGGGGTTTGAACTTGCGCCCCAAGATTCCATTTCCGATCACGATTGCACGAACATCCTCTGCATGCATCGATGCGACTGCAAGGCCAACGAGTGAACCCCAGTCCTGCCCAAAGAAGACAGCGTTCTTAGGCGCAACTGCACTCCACCACGCGTTCATCCAGGAGACATGTGCGGGGTAGGTATAAGCAGCCTTGTCGGTAGGTTGGTCTGAGCGACCGAAACCGATCTGGTCCGGGACGAGCACTCTGTAACCAAGATCAAGAAGCTCTTTGATCATGTGGCGGTAGAGGTATCCCCATGTTGGCTCGCCGTGGAGCATCACTACAGGGATCGCGTCTTTTGGTCCTTCATCTACGTATGCAACTGAGAGTGTCTCGACACCCGGGATTGTTGGGCCCGCGGGTATGAGTACCTCGCGTCGCTCATATGGCCAGTCGGGGAGATTGAGGAATCGCTCCGCTGGAGAGCGGACCACAAGTGGCAGGCCAGATGACAGGTCAGGGGTGCTTGATGTATTGGCAGTCATAGTGTCAAGACTAACGGCGCGGAC
>CALQAT020000033.1:0-15189 GCA_943328625.2 Bordetella parapertussis
CTCGCGCTAGTAGGAGTCGCACTGGAGAGACGTTGCTCTCTCGACAGGATGTCTTCTCGGCCTCGGTTAAGTCCCTTGCTGCGGTTGCGATTGGTGCGAGACCATTGCATAGGAGAGCGATGCCATCGGAGCTCCCTGTTAGAGCCACATTGAAGCGAACTAATGGGTTCGCCTCTTCGAATCTGCCAGCCGTCTCAGAGACAACTTGGAGAAACGAGGCTGATCCTTGTATTTTGATTGATCCACTAAGTGGAGCGGGGGCTGCGCAGGCGGCGACGGTGCTGCCGATGACTAATAGGGCTGCACCTACTCGAAGTAACGAGTTGGCTCTGCTCCTGATTATCCGCATGCCGCTTGCCGCGAGGTGCTCTGAGCGCTGAGTTGTAGTTCTAAGAATCGGTGACCGCATCATGTGAGTGGTGAGGATAGTGCCCACGGTCGAGATTGTCTGAGGCGAATTGTTGAGTCCGTGTGCCGATTAGGTGAATATTTGGGGATTCGCGCTCTTGACTCCTCAGGGGCGATTTCTCGAGTATCGCGGCGTTATTGCTCAGATACTCGGGTCTGTTACCGGCGCAGTTGGCGAAGGTCTCTTAAAACTGCTTCTAATGCAGGCCCAAATGCCGCCGCATCGGCGAGTGTTGTGCTCCAACCTACCGAGACTCTGAGCGATCGATCTGCCTCTGCCCCCATTGCTAAAAGCACTGGTGACGGCTCGAGTACTTCACTAGAGCATGCTGATCCAGAGTGCACTGCAATTCCGCGTGCGTCGAGTGCGAGTAATACTGGCTCTGCCTCAACATCGTTGATGGTTATGCAGAGAACATGTGGGAGACGCCTCGCCGGATCAAGCGGCCCAACTCGCGTAACGCCCTCAATCCCGTTGCAGTACTTCTCTATTAAATCGGTCTGCGCAAAATTTGCCGCTGATTCATTCGCAAGATTGGTTGCTACCTCTTGTGCTGCTACCCCAAAGCCAACCATCGCTGCAACATCCTCTAATCCCGCACGACGCGCTCTTTCCTGTGCGCCGCCAAGCATGAGTGGAGGTATACGCAGTCCGCGTCGCACAAACATCGCGCCTGCCCCCTTAGGGCCACCAAATTTATGTGCGCTAATGATCGCCAGGTCAACATCGAGTGCTGCGAGATCAACCGGTATGTGCCCCACGCCAGATGCTGCATCGCAGAGGATGAGCGGAGTAGCGCCGCACTCCTTGGCCGCGGCTCGGATAGCTCGCACGGCTTCATGCACCGGCTGAACAGAGCCGACCTCATGGTTAGCGAGTTGCAGCGCAACGAGAGCAGTCTCAGGGCGGATCGCAGATGCGATCTCCTGTGGGTCGATCAGCCCCTCAGCGTCGCAGCCCACGATTGAGGAGGCCCCTCCTCTCTGGGCGACCACGCTCTCAATGGAGTCTCCGACGCATGAGTGCTCGATGGCGCTAGCGACAATATGTGTTGCACGCTCTGGGGATTGATCAACTGCGCGTGAAACCGCACCAAAAACCCCTGCATTTGCAGCCTCCGTGCCGCCAGAGGTGAAGACAATCTCCCTAGGGCGAACCCCTAGAACACCAGCGACCTGCTCGCGTGCGACCTCGAGAGCGACTCGAGTCGTGAGGCCCTCAGCGTGGAGGCGCCCGGGGTCAGCGTAGTGATCGCGAAGATACGGCAGCATCGCCTCGAAGGCAGAGGGTCGGAGCGGAGATGCGCTCGCATGATCTAGATAGTGGCGCGTCATCGAATTGGAGTGCCGCTCACCCGAGAAGAGTGACGCAGGTGTCGTCCCCCGAAGTGCGCCGCGCCTCTTGAGTCGATGCAGTCTCGCCATATAGACCAGCCATCAGGCCACGTATCATTCCATGGTCAACAGCGCAGATCACATGTGGATACTGCTGGGCTGCGATTCCGAATGGGCAGGAGTCTGCGACGATTGTCATCTCAGAGCCGCGCGCCTCTGCATGTGCAGCAAAGCCATGGGCAGTTAGCGCCTCGGCAACAGTTGCGACCGCCTCCTTTACAGAGCGTTGATGCTCAGCCGGCGCCATGCGTGATGCCAACTCGTGTCCGTATGCATAACCAACCTCACCTGCCATGACCTCGGCTTGTTCGGGGGGCAGCAGATCTAGAGCGCGCGCTAATAGAGTTCCGATTAAGTCATCACGCCCTGGCGGATTAGCGATGTTTGTCGCCGCCTCTGAGACTCGATAACGCTTCGAGGGCCTACCTGCGGAACGCGTGTCTTGGTCATTGGCTCGTGCCGTCTCTACAATCACATAGCCAGCGGTAGCTAGTTTCTCAAGATGGTGGCGCGCAACGTTTGAGTGGAGGTTGAAGCGCTCGGCAATCTCTCCGGCGGTCATCCCGGTTCGAGCATCGCGAATAAGTAGGTAGATCTCGCGTCGAGTGGGGTCTCCGAAGGCATTTGTGACCGCACTGACCGCAGCATTGAACTCAGCGGGGTCGAAGTGGGGCAGATCAGGTATGGCTGTGGCAGTGACGCTGAGATGAGCCCTGCCTGAATCGGGGAGTCTTGATGACATCTGCGTATTCTACCTATGTCGGTAGTGGAAATACTCGGGAGTGAGAATGGCGAGTCAACTAGAGGCAAATACAGCGCTAGGGGAGGTCCAAGACCCTGAACTGCGCAGAAGTCTCGTCGACCTCGGGATTATTCGCTCAGTCGCTGTGGACGGCGATCTGGCGGTTATCGGGATAGTTCCGCCGCTCGAGGACCTTGGGTACCGAGGCTCCCTCCACGGAGTTATCACCGAGGCGCTAGTAGCCCTCGAAGGCATATCGCGCGTCGAATTCACAGTAACGGAGCCAACTGCTGCTGAGTTAAAGGCGGTTGCATCGCGCCTACGCCGTGAGCCTCCACCCAACCCGCTTGCTGTAACCGACGCCTCAAAGCCGCCACCGCCGCGTCAGCGCTCTAACCCGTTTGGGAGTTCGAATACACGAATACTCGCGATTGCATCGGGTAAAGGCGGGGTCGGTAAATCCTCGATCACGACCAACCTTGCAATCGCTCTCGCTCAGCGCGGGCACAGTGTCGCCGCAGTGGATGCAGATGTGTGGGGATTCTCAATGCCGCGCATGCTCGGGATACATCGCCCCCCCGAGACCATCGATGACCTCATCATTCCCCCCTCTGCGAATGGTATTCGCCTTATCTCGATGGGTTACTTCGCTCGTGAAGACCAGGCAGTTGTATGGCGTGGTCCGATGCTGCATAAGGCGCTTGAGCAATTTCTTACAGATGTATATTGGGACGAGCCCGATTACCTGCTTGTAGACATGCCCCCAGGTACCGGGGATGTCTCGCTATCAATTGCGCAATTCTTGCCTCGCGCTGAGGTAATTGTGGTCACGACTCCCCAGCCCGCGGCCCAGAAAGTTGCTCAGCGAGCAGCGGCCATGGCGGAGAAAGTTGATCTCAAGGTCATCGGAGTGATCGAGAACATGTCTTGGTTCCGTGGTGATGACGGGAAGTCATACGAGATCTTCGGGGAAGGCGGTGGCGACGAGTTAGCAACCACCCTGGGAGTCCCGCTCCTAGCAAAGATTCCCCTAGTTCCAGCTCTCAGGAAGGGCGGAGACGACGGGAAGCCGATCATTATTTCTCACCCAGAGGATGAGGCCTCGGCCTGCTTCATGGCTGCAGCGGAGCGTATCGATACCGACCTAGCTCCTCGTCAGATCAGGCGACCCGAACTACTCATTAACTAAGCGGGCCTTTCGCGAACCCGAGGCAGAGCCCGCTACGATACGCATGCACCAAGATTTAAGACCGTCAATATTCAAGAACGTCAATATTCAAGAACGTCACAATGAGGGGTAAATCAATGGAAGTAAGAATCGGCGTCGTCTACTCGGCAAAGGAACTCAACTTAGACATTGAAGGCACCCCTGACGAAGTAGCTTCTCAGGTCAACGCAGGCCTCGCAGCCTCTGGAACGATCCTCTGGCTAACTGACAGCAAGGGCCGACGTGTAGGTGTACCCGCAGACAAGATTGCGTACATCGAGATCGTCGGCGAGGACGCTGCTAAGAGGGTCGGCTTCGGCCGCTAAGTAAATGCTGGGCGAGCCTGATGGTTCGGAGCACGATCTGCACCGCGAAGAGTTGTTTCGTGACGACCACGAAACAGCCCAAGAACCGCTTCTCCCTGAACTTCTAAAGAAGCGCCTGCTTGTAATCACAGGCAAGGGCGGAGTCGGGAAGAGCACGGTTACTGCAGGGCTAGCGCTCCTTGCATCTGATCTCGGCAAACGCGTCCTAGTAGTTGAGGTAGATGCGAAGGGCGATATCGCCTCGAAGTTTGAGCACCCACCTGTTGGGTTCGTCCCCGTTGAGGTACACCCCAATGTGAGCGTGCTCGCAATGGATACTGAGGCCTCTCTTCGTGAGTATCTAAGACTTAATCTGCGCATCCCAGTCGTTGGGCGCATCGGTCCGATTGCTCGTGTCTTTGACTTCGTTGCGACCGCAGCCCCTGGAGTTAAAGAGGTATTGACGATCGGGAAGATCGCTTGGGAGGTCCGCGAGTCCATCGCCGGGCGAGCACCGTGGGATCTTGTAATCGTTGATGCAGCCGCCACAGGACACGTAGTTGCGCAGTTGGGGGCACCCGATGCGATAAAGGACTTGGTGAGCGTTGGGCCGATCCGTTCACAGACTGAATGGATGACGGATCTCCTAGCTGACCCAGCAATCACAGCTCTAAATGTTGTTACGACCCCAGAGGAGATGCCGGTTAGCGAGACGATTGATTTAGTTGCACGCGCTCGTAGTGAACTCGAGGTTCCGCTCGGCGCTGTGTTCGTCAATCGTGTCCTGCCCGAATTATTTACACGTATTGAAGAGTCGGCTTTTGAGGCGTTATCTGGGGAGGCGGTTCGCACCCAACTTGAGAGCGAACTCGGGCTCGACCTTAGCGATGGAGTCGAGTCTGTTCTCTCTGGAGCGCGCCTCGCCGTAACAATGCGCAGAAGCCGCGCCGAGCACCTTTCAGACCTACGCGCAGCAGTAGACCTGCCGATGCTGTATTTGCCCTACTTATTCACACGAAGTCATGGAGTACGCGAGACGCGCGTTGTAGCCGATGCACTGAGCGCGGAGTTTGGGTTATGACCGCGGCATCGCTCGATGGGGTAGTGGCATCGAAGGAGATTCTGATTGTCTGTGGCTCCGGAGGGGTCGGTAAAACAAGTATCGCTGCGGCGATAGCGCTCGGTGCTGCTAGCCGCGTCGGCGGGAAAGTATTGGTTATAACAATCGACCCTGCAAAGCGGCTAGCTAGCGCTCTCGGGCTTGAGGAGATCGGTAACTCAGAGTCGCGTGTGCCCGACTCTGCCTTTAAGGAGGCCGGCCTAACGCCACGTGGCGAATTATGGGTTGCGATGCTTGATATGAAGGAGTCCTGGGACTCATTAGTGCTTCGCCACGCACCTGATGCTGAGACCGCTTCGAAGATCCTCAATAACAGCCTCTATGACAACATCACATCGCGCTTTGTTCAGAGCCACGATTACATAGCAATGGAGAGACTCTTCGAGATCCATGCGACTGGAACTTACGACCTCATAGTTATCGACACGCCACCTACGCGCAATGCACTTGATTTCCTAGAGGCACCACATCGCATGGCGGAGTTCTTCGGGGGGCGCTTGCTTCGGTGGTTGACTGCCCCATATCGTGCTGGAGGCGGTAGGGGAGCGCGGCTTGTAAATTTCGCAAGTAAACCGTTCTACCAAGTAGCAGACCGAATTCTAGGTACACAGTTCTTGCAGGATATTGCAGAGTTTTTCCTAAATTTCCAATCGATGTACGACGGCTTTGTAGCCCGTGCCCAAGTCGTTGAGCGTCTTCTCCATGACCGGCGCACGACTTTTCTTGTCGTCACCACCCTAGAGTCGGCACCGCTACGTGAGGCTGAAATCTTCTGTGGAGAACTCACCAAGCGCGAGTTCCCATGCGGTGCGTTAATTACCAACAAGACGCTCCCAGAGTCCTTTACCGCCGAAGCGGGGGCAGAGGCCGGAGCCGCTCTTATCGCTAACGCTCACCGATTGGCGGAGGTGTTGGCGGAGACCGGTGTGGAGGCGCTCGCTGACTCCGCGATTGATGAGCGAGTTCTGCGAACCGTCGGCGAGTCGTTTGGAAATTTTAGTGTGGTTGCTGCTCGTGAGGCTGAGCTGCGAGTTGAGTTACAGGCATGGATCGAGGGCGAGCTTGTAAATGTGCCGAGCCTCGATGCCGATATCCACGATCTGAGTGGCCTAGCGGAGATAGCAAACCACCTATTCACCTGATCCCCCACCTAAACCCCCGAACTTCGCTGACACCGGTACGCTTCTCAACGTGTCCACACTTGAGGAGCTCGCCAGACTGCATAGTGATGTTGAGGGAGAGGCCCTCGAGCATCTTCAGCGGCTTTTATCAGCGTGGCGCCTGATCTCTGATCTCTCATTCTCTGACCTCATTCTGTTGGTGCCTATTGAGGGAGAGGGGGGTGCTCGATTCGTCGTTGTTGGGCAGGTGCGCCCCACTACCGGCCAGACGCTCTATGCAGCAGATCTTGTTGGGCAGGTTGTCAGTGAAGCCGAGCGTCCAGCAGCCACACGCGCACTTCGACGCGGTGAGGTTGTCGAGTCTCAGGCAGCACACTTAGGTGACGGCTCTCCGCTAACTATTGAAGCAATCCCTGTCGTGTTTCGTCACAGGACGATCGCTGTTCTGTGTCGCGAGTTCGACACTCTCATGGGGCGACGTGTCGGCGAGCTTGAGCGTTGCTATACCGAGGTATACGACGATTTAGTGCAGATGATTGTAGATGGGACGTTTCCGTTCTCACGAGAAGACCTCGAGATCGAGGGTGCGCCCCGAGTGGGTGATGGTGTAATTGTCCTAGATGCAGATGCCAAGATCCGTTACGCCAGCCCTAATGCAGTTAGTGCACTGCATCGCATCGGTATTCATGCATATATCTCTGGTACGGAGATCAAACAACTTGGGTTTGATGAAGGCTCAGTAGATAATGCGATGCGCGGGCGCCTGCCTGTTCTGCACGAGATCGAGCGCTCTGATTCGTCCGTCCTAATGCGCATTATCCCATTATTAGAGGAGCTTGAGCCTGTAGGTGCGCTGCTCTTGATGCGCGATGTTACGGACCTGCGGCGCAGGGACCGCATGCTTATGTCTAAGGATGCAACGATCCGAGAGGTGCACCATCGAGTAAAAAACAACCTCCAGACCATCGCTGCTTTGCTTCGTCTGCAGGGCAGGCGCCTCAAGTCGGAGGAGGCTCGCGAGGCAATCCAGGAGTCCGAACGTCGCATCAGGTCAATCGCAATTGTCCATGAGACGCTCTCTCGCGAGGCAAGCGAGGAGGTCGACTTCACAAGCATCGTAAAACCTTTGGTACGAGTTGTTGAGGAGACAGTTGCGGATCGTGACGGCGGTCTGCAGTTTGATGTGACAGGTGAATCTGGTTATGTGCCTGGCGAGACTGCAACACCGCTCGCAGTCGTCTTAAACGAGCTGCTTCAGAATGCGGTAGATCATGCATATCCGCGTGTTGGGGATGAGCCTATAGAGGGGACTGTGCATGTCCACCTCGAGCGAGAGGACAGCATCCTTGAGGTAATAGTCACCGATGACGGAGTTGGGCTACCGGTTGGCTTTGACCTCACTTCATCCCCAGGGCTTGGAACATCAATTGTGCATGCACTCGTGACTGGAGAGTTGGCGGGAACAATTGAGATGACGAACGCACGCGATGGTGACCGCCCTGGAACCCGAGTGCGTGTGCGTATTCCAGTGCCGGTAGCAGGTTGGACCGTAGAGCCCCCGGGCTAGAGCCAACGCTTGCGGCGGAAGTACCAGATCTGAAATACCGTCACCGAGACAATAAGTAACCCGGCGTATGAATATCCGAGTGGCCAACCCAACTCAGGCATGTACTCGAAGTTCATTCCGTAAAGGCCAACAATGAATGTTGGTAGCAGCATGATGGAGGCGATAGCTCCGATGAATCGACCCGAGATCACCTCATCTGCATCAGTTAGCTGTTTAATCGACTCGAAGATGAACTGCAGTTTCTCGAGGTGCTCATCGTGCAGGACAGATAGACGGCGAGATCGAAAGTATGTGTCGGTTAAGTAAATCTCTGTTGAGGTGCTGAATATCTCATCGCGGGTCCCGTCGCTATTCGTACGATGCAGATCAATTTCATCATTCACGATTGCTTTGAGAATGACGGCGAGTTCATCAATGACCGTCCCGAGGCTCGCGACCTCTCGCCTTACATTCTGCGCACGTTGGCGAATCTTGGGGATCTGGTCTGAGATTGCTCGACTGAGATCGCGCGTATCGATTCCACTTAGTTCGTCTGCGAATGCGTCGATTACTCCGCCGGTATTAGCAATGACCTTCTCTAGCTCATTTACGACAATAGAGAAGAGCCTACGTAGGAGGTCTCCGGCAGCGGTATCAGGGCCAACTCGTCCCTGGGCTCTGCTGATTAGTGCCCTAAAATCATGGGCAATCTCGCTCTCAATGGGGACAATTGAGCTGCTGTCGGTAGGGACCCTCAAGACCGTCCAGCAGGCATCAACCGTGGCGATGATGGTGAGCTCTGCAAACTCTGGCACGCCATCTTCGATCTCGGTAGGTATGTGCAGGTGCCCAAAAATATACCGATCGAAGTGCACCTCGAATCGGGGGAAAGCGTGCAGTGGGTCTGTTCTTCGCTCGCGTAGGTGCTTGTGAACAACCTCGTGTACCGGCTCGCCTATCTGTTTCTCAATAGCGATAATTAACGCTTCGCAGGCTGGAGCGTCTGGTTCGTCGAGATGTATCCAAGGAGTATTCAAGATCGCCTCGTTTACTTAAGTGCTCGCGTTACGCGAATGCGATGCTTGCACCAGAGTCGCGTCGCAGCATGCGTCGCTCCTCCTCAGTGCGCCCGCCCCAGACACCGTTCTCCTGATTTGTAGCCATCGCGAACTCAAGGCACGGGGTAGCTGCGGGGCAGATGCCACAGATTTCTTTAGCGGCCTCGATCTGGTCCGCTGCGGATCCGGTTGCACCTATTGGGAAGAACAACTCAGGGTTTGAGTTGCGGCAGATGGCCTCAGTTCGCCAATCGGCGGCGTCCCAGTCGTGTGTGCGGATCCAAGTCAAAGTCACAGATATTCCAGTCTTTTTAAGTAGTTGTCTCCAGATCAGCCGTGTTGCCAGTGTTTAGCAAGTGGCTAATGGAGAGGGCGTCCCCTGAGTTGCCTCTCGGGGCTGGTGAGAAGAATAGAGGTCACTGCTTCCATTAGCAAGAGATTTTTTGGGCATATTTTGGGGCATTTAGTCGCAGCATATTCCCAACAACTTCGGGCGATTAACGTCGCTATAGCGACAACAACCACCCGAAGTTCGAGAGATTTGGGGCCCAGGTATGGAGTCTTTGCCTACGCTCACTGGGATGAACCCTGACTCGAGCCTTGCCCCCCGAACTCCGCTGATCCTTGGGCATAGGGGAGCACCCAAGGCCGCACCTGAGAATACCCTCGCCTCGTTCGCTGCAGCGCTTGCTGAGGGCGCCGATGGTGTTGAGCTCGATGTGCACTCCACCGCAGACGGTGTGCTCGTGGTTCTCCATGATCCAGAGATCAATAACGTCGGTGTGATTCGCGATACGCAGTGGGGCACCATCGCTGCTGCGATGCCGAGCATTCCAACGCTTGAGCAGGTTCTCGATCTCTGTAAGGGGAGTCTCGTAAACATTGAGATAAAGAACTCTGAGGGAGACGCAGGTTATGACCCAACGCAGCGCACTGCAGATCTCGTGGTCGCTCTTCTAGTTTCGCGTGGCAAGAGCGACACAGTTGTGATCTCATCGTTCGAACTCGCTGCAATTGCGAGAGTTCGCGAAATTGATGGGGAGATCCCAACAGGGTTTCTATATGCGCCGAATGTTCCAAACGTCGAGGCACTTGCGACTGCAACCTCGGGTGGCCACTCCGCAGTCCATCCACACTGGGTATCGCTTGCAGGCGATGAGGGTGCGAAGTTTGTAGACGATTGTCATGCGAGTGGGGTCAAGGTAAACGTATGGACGGTCAATGACGAGCCGGTCCTTGTGGCGTTACTCGCTGCCGGTCTCGACTGCGTAATTACTGATACGCCAGCGATCCTGCGCGCTTGGCTCTAGACCTCGCTAGTGCTTGCCTAGCTAGTCGGCATCACGATGTTTAGAGCCTTGGGATGATGCGTAAAACGTAGTTTTGTGGCCTCGCCCAAGAACTCGCCATCGGCCTGATAGGGGACAGGGATATCGGCCTCGATCGTAAATTCGCTTAAGTCATCCTTAACAACGGCTGCATGTGTGCGACCGAGGCCATGCTGCCCGATGATGGCTCTGCTAACGAGCCCAATCATTGGGAGTGAGCGATGTGCCTGCACAACCGCAAGCGAGAAGCCGCTATCGAGGCTCGCATTTGGAGTCACGACAATTGGGCGCTTGCCGATGAACGTGTATGGGGTGCTAACCGCAGCAATCGCCATAGTGCCTCCATCGATCTTGGTGCCGTCATCTAGCTCAACTGTAAAGCGCGATTTTTTATGGTCATAGGTACGTAGCCACGCATCGAATGCATTCATGGCGAAGAACGGATGCGGCGCAATCTTTTTCAGGCCGCGACGCGCCTCTACTTTCTCTACAACTGCAGCATCAAAGCCGACTCCGCAGTGAAACAAAAAATAGCGATCCTCAACGCGCCCAAGGGCCACGCGTCTAAATGACTCGCGCTCAAGCGATGCGAGCAACTGCCCGGTCGCCTCAACCGCGTCATTGGCAACGCCGATAGTTCGTGCGTAGACATTTGTAGATCCACCCGGGAGGGGAGCGAGCGCAGTAGCGCTATCAACTAATCCGTTGGCGGCCTCGTTGAGTGTGCCGTCACCACCGAGTACAGCAACTACATCTACGCCGTCAGAGGCTGCAGTATGTGCAAGGCGAGTCGCGTGCCCGCCTCGAACTGTCTCCACTACCTCAACCTCATGGTCAGAGCTGAGTGCCTTCTGGATCACAACACGTTTTCGGGCGGAGAACGACGAGGCCGCAGTGTTGACGATCAGGAGGATTCTCACAACGGTGAGGTTACCGTGCGCGGATTGATATGGATCAAGTTAGATCAAGCGCTTCGTCTAGTTAGCGCGTATCAATGCGACGATCTCGCCTGTTGCATAGATAATCGATAAAACCCCGAGGCCAATCCCGACAACCTTACGGAGGACATCCTCGGCGCTCGTGATGGCAAGGTGTGCGCCGACTCGCGCCCCAGGAATGACTGCGATACACAACGGTGCCGCGTAGAGCCAGTTGATATGCCCAAGAAGTTGGTGGGTGACGAAACTTGGGATAGCCAAGATTGCAACGCAGGCAAGAGAGGTGCCGATGGCGTTCTTGATTGGCATATGTAGCCATCCAACGAAGAGTGGAACCATGAGCAGTCCGCCGCCGATCCCAAGTAGCCCGGAGAGCAGGCCGGCGCTGAGGCCGATTATCGCTAGGCGCCACCAAGAGTCTCGACGAACATCATGTGCCTCTACATCGCGTCTCGCGTCCGAGCCGCGCGCCGTTCGAAAAGCCGTATATGCAACGAGCATTGAGGTCGCAAGCATCAGTGCATGCCCGCCTCCGGGTACATGGTCTGAGAGCAGCGCCCCACTGATCGCCGCAACGACTCCAGGCAGGGCGACCCAAGCCACAGAGTCGAGGTGTACAAACCCATCACGCCGGTATCGGAGAGCGCCGCTTATTGCTGACGGGATGATCGAGGGGAGGGTCGATCCAACGGCCTCGATTGGGGTAGCGCCGAGGGCTCGAATGGCAGGGGTCGAGATGACGGCCCCGCCGACCCCGAATAGGCCAGATAGGACTCCTGTCGCGAAACCAATCCCGATTCCAAGGATAATTATCAGCGCGTCGGACACGGCGAGCAGGCTAGCCGTGGGGTTCGGGCGCTACGGTGAGGGGGTGCCTAGTGATCTCGACCTCCGCGGTGTTCATGTACCGCTAATAACCCCCTTCGCCGCCGATGGATCGGTAGCGATTGAGGCTGTTGGGTCCATTGGGCACGAGTATCTAAATGCCGGCGCCGCGGGGATCGTGGCCCTTGGAACCACAGGCGAGGCCAGCGCTCTAGATGCATCAGAGCAGCAGGCTGTGATTGATATCTGCGCCAAGGTCTGTGCCGAGCATGATGCTCCGCTCACTGTTGGTATCGGTACTAACTCAACTAGCACGACTATCGCTAAGGCCGAGGCGCTTAAGGGTACCGACGCTCTAGCTGCTGTTCTTGTTGTTACCCCCTATTACGTTCGCCCCTCTGAGGACGGAATTGTTGCGCATATGCGCGCTGTCGCAGATGCGAGCCCCGTCCCGGTAATCATCTACAACATTCCATACCGAACAGGGCGCGGCCTCGGTGCAGACGCGGTTCTCGCACTCGCCGAACACCCCAACATCGCAGGTATCAAGCAAGCAGTGGGCTCTCTAGATGGCGACACGCTTCGGATCTTGAGGGAGGCACCTAATGGTTTCTCTGTTCTAGGTGGCGAGGACCCTTACCTATTCCCAACGATGCTCCTAGGTGGCAAGGGTGCAATTACTGCATCTGGGCATGTTCTTACCGAGCGATTTGTTGCAATGATCAATGATGGACTTAATGGTCGCGTCTCTGACGGACTCGCTCAACATGAAGCACTTTTACCTGTAATTACAGCCTGTTTTGCAGAGCCAAACCCAGCTGTTTTCAAGGGAGTGCTACACGCACAAGGGCGAATCCCAACACCAAATGTTCGTATGCCGATGACTGATGCGAGCCCCGAGGCAGTTGCCCGTGCACTTAGCGCAATTGAGGCTGCTAGCTAATTAGCAATTTGAAATTCATCTAGAGACGAACTCTCCAACGAAGTGCCGCACCCCCCCGGGAGCATTAAATGAACGCCAGAGAAACGCGAGCAGCAAGAGTACAAGAGCATGCCTATTCACGGCGTTGGTTGATCCTCGCTGTTCTCTGCTTCAGCTTGCTTGTAATCGTGCTCGACAACTCGATTCTCAATGTTGCTATCCCAACAATTGTTCGCGACCTTGGTGTAACGCAGAGTCAGATTCAATGGATCATCGATTCGTATACGCTCGTCTTTGCAGGGCTCCTTCTAACTGCGGGCTCGCTTGGTGATCGCTTTGGTAGGCGCGGTGCGCTGCAGATTGGACTCATCCTGTTTGGTCTTGGCTCACTTGGCGCGACCTTTGTTGCCACAGCAAATGGGCTCATCGGAATTCGTGCCTTCATGGGGATTGGTGGCGCAGCGATCATGCCGGCCACGCTCTCGATCATCACAAACGTCTTCCCAGGGCATGAGCGCGGCAAAGCAATCGGTATTTGGGCTGGTACGGCCGGGATCGGTGGAGCACTCGGGCCGCTAGTAGGGGGCATTCTTCTTCAGCACTACTCATGGCAGTCGGTCTTCTACGTCAATCTTCCGATCGTGGCGATCGGCTTAACTGCTGGCGTCTTCCTGATCCCGACCTCCAAGGACCCAAGCGCTCCTCGCCTCGATCCAGTCGGTGCCCTGTTATCGATCGCAGCGCTGTTCACGCTTCTCTGGTCTCTTATCCAAGCCCCTACAGAGGGATGGGGAAGCAGAAATACACTCGGCGGACTTGTAATCGGATCGATACTTATGTTCATTTTCGTCATGTGGGAGCTGCACTCATCGCACCCCATGCTCGATATGAAACTCTTCCGCAACGCGAGATTTACTGCCGCCAATACATCCATCACATTCGTATTCTTCGCCATGTTCGGTTCGATGTTCCTGATTACTCAGTACCTACAGTTCGTCATTGGGTATACCCCGCTTCAGACCGGTATTCGCATGGTGCCATTCTCTTTAGCGATGATGGTCGTTGCCCCGAACAGCACACGCGTTGTTAAGAAATTTGGGACCAAGATTACGGTTGCTGCAGGTATGGGTGGCGTTACCTTCGGGCTAATTCTTCTTTCGTTTCTCACCGCAGATAGTTCTTATTTCTCGATTGCATCACGAATGATGTGTCTTGCTGCCGGTATGGGCTTAGTTATGGCGCCGGCGACAGAGTCGGTAATGTCATCTCTGCCCCTCGCTAAGGCCGGTGTTGGATCTGCCGTTAACGACACGACGCGCCAGATGGGTGGAGCACTCGGAGTCGCTGTTATCGGCTCTGTGCTCGCATCGATCTACACAACAAAACTAGTAAGTTTCTTCAATACAGCGAAACTCTCAGGGCTGTTTCCAGGGGGAGTCGTCCCAGCGCAGTTCAAAGCATTTGCGCTCGGAGGAATCGGCACTGCTAGCAACGCTGCGGCGAATCTGCGAGCCGATAATCCATTCCCTGGTTCTCGAGTCGCAGCGGATTTGTTGGAGTCAGCATCGCGTGCAGCGTATGTAGACGGAATGCGCGTCGGCATGAGAGTCGCTGCCGGTGTTGCGGTTATAGGGGTTCTCGTCGCAGCTAAGTACCTACCAGCGCGAACATCGGCTGCAGATGAGAGCCGTCAAGCCGATGAACTAGCCGCTGAGTATGAGCGCTCTGGAATCAACAAAGCACTCGCAGATTAAGTAGACGCTTGCAGTTGGAGTAGAGAAGCAGTCGGGCTTAGGCCCGAAGTAACTCCGCAACCTGGAATGCAAGATCAAGTGATTGACGAGCATTTAAGCGCGGGTCACACATTGATTCGTAGCGCTCCTCGAGTTGTTCACCGAGAATCTCCTCAGATCCGCCGAGGCACTCTGTGACATCCTCGCCGGTCAACTCAATGTGTACGCCACCTGGCCAGACGCCACTCGCCTGGCATGCACCAAAGAAGTTACGCAGCTCGGTCATGACGGTAGCGAAGTCTCTTGTTTTGTAGCCGCTTGCGTGCTGGTAGGTATTGGCATGCATCGGGTCACAGGTCCATACAACAGGATGGCCAGAGTCCTTCACGGCATCTAGGAGTGGTGGGAGGACATCTGAGACGGTCTCGGCGCCCATGCGACTGATGAATGTGAGGCGACCTGGGATTGCATCAGGGTTGAGGGCATCGCATAGACCGAGAACATCATCACGCGTTGCCTTTGGCCCGATCTTTACTCCGAG
>CALQAT020000034.1:0-15139 GCA_943328625.2 Bordetella parapertussis
CACTACCCGGGTGGTCCTTATAGGACCAGTGCGCTGCGATCCCGTACTCTGCACGTCGATGCATCTCGCGAGTACGAATCTGCACCTCCACCGGCTTTCCCTGAGGACCAACCACCGTCGTGTGGAGAGATTGATAAAGGTTAAATTTTGGCATTGCTATGTAATCTTTGAAACGCCCAGTAACAGGGCGCCAAACAGCGTGGATAGTTCCGAGAGCGCCGTAGCAGTCTTTTACTGAGTCGACAACAACCCGAACCCCTACTAGATCGAAGACTTCGTCAAAATCTTTGCCTTTGACAACCATCTTCTCGTAGATCGACCAATAATGCTTAGGTCGGCCCTGCACCTCGGCATCGATATTTAACTCCGCTAATCGGCTGCGCAACTCAGCGAGAACGAAGTCAAGGTAGGAGTCGCGTTCGGGTGCCTGTGTGGCAACGAGCTGCTCTATCTCCGAATACCGTTTTGGGTGCAGAACAGCGAAGGAGAGGTCCTCTAGCTGCCACTTCACATCTCCGATTCCCATACGGTGCGCCAGCGGCGCGTAAATATCAAGCGTCTCACGAGCTATTCGCAATTGCTTTGCCTCCGGCAGAGAGGCGATTGTCCGCATGTTATGGAGGCGATCAGCAAGCTTGATCAACAGCACGCGTACATCTTTTGACATTGCAACAAGCATCTTGCGAAGCGTCGCTGCCTGTTGCGCTACACGCGAATCAAATTTGATTCGGTCTAGTTTTGTGACGCCGTCAACCATCGCGGCAACCTCAGCACCGAATCGACGCTCGATCTCCTCGCGCGTTACGTGCGTGTCTTCAACAGCGTCATGTAGGAGCGCCGCCGAGATCGTCGCAGCATCAAGACCAAGCTCAGCAACAATCGTTGCAACCCCAATTGGATGTGAGATGTAGGGCTCACCCGAGCGCCGAACCTGTGTCTCATGCGCCTGACGGGCTGTCTCAAACGCAAGTTCAATTAACTCAGTAGAGGCTTTAGGGTGGCGACTCCGATAAGCATGAAGTAGCGGGGCGATCTCTGAGTCGACGAGATGCCTGCGCCACGGCAGGCGAGAGCGATCCATCACCTCTATCTCGCTTCTGGAGGGCTCTCTAGGACTCACGCCCCTACATCATCGCACGCATGCGATGCCGTAACTGCCTCGTCCTCTAGCCCTCTCATCAATTTATTGACGCTGAAGGTGAGTCTGGCTATCTGTATAAGGCGTTTAGCGACGCTTCTGGCCCTTGGCACGACGAGGCTTAGGAGCCACTATCGCAGCAGGAACGGAGTCGAGGCTTGCGTCCCCAGAGGATGAGGCTGCAACGCGCACGCTACGTCGCTCTACACGCCCTGCGATCATACGGTTTCGAGGCTCGCGCTCTTTCCACCACGCCAAGATCGGAGTCGCCACGAAGATTGAGGAGTACGCCCCACTCATTAGACCTACGAATAGTGCAAGGCCAAAGTCGCGCAGGCTTAGCGCACCCATAATCCCTACGCCGACCACAAGGAGAGAGGCAACGGGTAGTAGGGCTACAAATGAAGTGTTGATAGAGCGCATCAACACCTGGTTGAGAGAGCGGTTTGCCATATCGGTATATGACTCTCCGATCGTTGATCCGAGTGAACTCTCATTCTCTTTAATCTTGTCGAACACAACAACGGTGTCGTATAGAGAGAAACCCAGAATAGTCAGGAAGGCGACCACCGTCGCAGGCGTTACCTCGAAGCCGGTAATTGCATAAATACCCACCGTAATAAGAATGTCATGGACCACAGCCAAGATCGCTGCAACCGACATCTTGAACTCAAATCGAATTGCCAAGTAAAGCGCAATGACAATGAAGAAGATAAGCAACGCTCTCCATGCCTTGGAACTCACCTGGTCTCCCCAAGTAGCGCTCACATCCGAGATGCTGACTGTGGCGGGAGAAACCTCTGCATATCCGGCGATTGCTTCTCGGACCTTCCCCTGCTCTGCGGTTGTCAGATCCTTAGTCTGGACCCTTAAGGTTGTGCCGCCAACGATCACAATCTTCGCATCGGGTATACCAACCCCAACGAGCACAGCGCGCACGCCAGACGCACTTGGGTTAGCGCCCTGAGCGGTGACTTGGAATGCTGTCCCTCCGGTGAAGTCAATCCCGAAGTTAAGGCCGCCTCTGATCCCAAAAGCTGCAAGACCGATAGCAAGGAAAACACCAGAGACTAAGGCCCATCTCCAGATTCGGTGCAGGAAGTCAAACTCTGTATTTTCATGGTACAGATCTGCAAGGGTGTGGCGTCTTCCATCTGAGTGCGGCATCAGGCCACCAAGTCCTTTGAATCAAGCCCGGCACCAATGCCGAGACCCTTCATCGTCACCAACTTCTTTCGTCTTGCCATTAGAGAGACCAGTGGATGCATCACGAAGTAGGAGAGGATGAGATCGAGGACAGTCGAGAGCCCAAGGAAGAATGCGAATCCACGTACCGATCCAATTGCCAGGAGATAGAGGACAACCGCACCGATTAGAGAGACGAGGTCAGCGGCGACAATGGTCCTGAAGGATTTAGTGAAGCCGCGATCTACAGATGATCTAACTGTCTTCCCAGAGCGGACTTCATCTTTAAGGCGCTCGAAATATACGACATAAGAGTCGACGGTGACTCCCACCGAGACAATCAAACCGGTTACTCCGGCGAGAGTCAAAGTAAGCCCAATTGTGAATCCGAGCCACGAGACAAGCGTCCAGACGGCCATACCGGTCATACCGAGTCCTAGCCAGACCACTAATCCAAGAATCCTATAGAAGATCAACATATAGAGACCGACTAGAAGTAGACCGATAATTCCGGCAACTAAACCGGCATGGAGCTGGTCTTTACCTAGGGTCGGCGAGACGCTATCCACTGTCTCCTGTTTTAGCTGTACAGGCAGCGCACCGAAGCGCAGCACGAGAGCAAGTTCCTTGGCCTCCGTCTGCGTAAACGAGCCGGAGATACGAACCGGGTTTCCGGCGGTAATTCCTTCATTGATCACGGGAGCAGACTGCACGACTCCGTCTAGAGCAATCGCGACCTGCTTACCGATATTTGGGTCGGCGACTTTCGCTACGAAGTCAATCCCTCCCTGGGAAGTGAACTTCACAGTTACTCCCCATGAACCATTCTCGAACGCAGCGGTAGCAGTGGAGACCGCCTCGCCGGTGAGGAGTGTTGGCCCTAGCTCATAACGCACAGGGTTTCCCTTGCCTTGCTTACGCCCAGGCAGTACGACAATTGCTCCCGCCTTATCCTCCTCCGGTGTTGTCGAGGGGATCTCATTCAACGCAGCGGTCGTCGTGGTCACCGCGCCGCTAGCACCTGTTGCGCCACTTGCGCCACTTGCACCAGCAGGTGTTGTCGTGGTCGGCGGTGTGTAACCAAGTGGGGGAACATTCTGGAGGACGGTTCGGAAACGCAACTCAGCGGTCTTCCCCACCAATCGCTGCGCTTTCTCGCGGTCGCGCACTCCCGGGAGGTCAACGATGATGAGGCTGCCCTGCCTGCTGATCTCCGGCTCTGCAACTCCGAGAGAGTCCACGCGGCTTCTAATGATGTCTACTGCCTTATCGATCGCATCTGGCTTTGGATTGCCGATCGGGGCGAGCACTACCGAGATACCACCCTGAAGATCTAACCCAAGTACGGGTCGGTGATCTGTTGCAAAGAGAGTGGCCGAGAATGAACCAACCACAATCACGATCGATACGACTAAAAACCATACGGCCTTGCGAACGGTCATCATTTCTCGAGTTCATCCTTCGATGGGGCATCGATCACACGCGCCTCATCAAGCTCCCCTACACCAGGAAGCACCACATGCATCGGGGAATGACGAGCGTTGATCGCACCGCGAGCAATGGTAATGACCACTCCAGGGGCAATCTCTAGCCCCACCAAATCGGTATCAATAGAAGCAACTACGCCGTGGATGCCGCCTGCGGTGACCACATCGTCTCCAACCTCAATCGCCGCAACAATTGCGCGTCGTGCGGCCACCTGGCGCCGTTGAGGGCGCACAAGCAGGAAGTAGAAGCCAACGATCAGTAATCCAAAATATCCAAAAACCAACACTCTTAGTTTTCCTTCGCCTCCCCCACCACTTTGGCGGGCTCTAGGCGCCGTGACCCTAGCGCGCAGACCTGCTCTATAAGGCGCGGTGAGGCGTATCTCTCAAAATGGCATGAGGTTCTATTGGGTCATTCGCCATACTCTTTTGTCTTAACTTCTAGGGATGGCACTTCTAGGGATCGCTAGGGAACTTGGCGCACCAGTGGTTAGGGTCTGGTGAGGGTCGTGAGACTCTCCGCCCTACTCGAGTCCCTCGTCGGCCCCTGCTGGTACCACAAGGCCTAAGTGTGCGTAGCCGCCCGGGGTAGCGACTCTGCCTCGCGGGGTCCGATGGAGGAGGCCCTGCTGAAGCAAGAATGGTTCGTATACGTCCTCTACGGTATCCGGCTCCTCGCCGATGGTTGCCGCCAACGTACTCAGTCCAACCGCACGCCCAGCGAAGGTAACGCAGAGGGTGCGCAGGATCGCTCGGTCAATTTTGTCGAGGCCTAGTTCGTCTACCTCGAATAGTGCCAGAGCATCGCAGGCAACTCCTTTATCGACGCGCCCATCCGCTCTCACTTCTGCGTAATCTCGGACTCTCTTCAATAACCGATTGGCTATGCGAGGCGTACCGCGCGACCTCCGAGCAATCTCGACGGCGCCCTCGCTATCAATTGGCACCCCCAAGATGCGCGCAGCACGCTCAACTATTGCGATCAAATCTGAGGTCTCGTAGTAATCAAGTCGCCCTACAAATCCAAAACGATCTCGCAGTGGGCCGGTGACGAGCCCGGTGCGAGTCGTCGCTCCGACGAGCGTGAAGCGTGGAAGGTCGAGTCGGATAGAGCGCGCACTCGGGCCTTTTCCGATCACGATATCGAGTTGAAAATCCTCCATTGCTGGGTAGAGGACCTCCTCGACAGCGCGCGGCAATCGGTGAATCTCGTCGACGAATAAGACCTCGCCATCCTCTAAATTTGTGAGAATGGCGGCTACGTCTCCGGCGCGCTCGAGTGCTGGACCGCTAGTAATTCGCAGCGTTACACCCATCTCTGCGGCAATGATCCCAGCGAGGCTTGTTTTACCGAGACCGGGAGGCCCAGCGAAGAGAATGTGATCTGCGGCCTGCCCGCGCCCCTTGGCAGCATCGAGCAGAATCTGTAGATGCTCTTTGAGGCGCGCCTGACCCACAAACTCATCGAGGCGTCGGGGCCTTAGGGTTGTCTCCTCGGCAGCCTCTACGGCCTCAGCGCCTGGGCGCAGCAACTCCTCTCTCATGCGCGTACCGCCAGTCTTCTAAGTGCTTGTCGAAGTTGATCCTCGACAGAGGCATCCGGGGAAATATCGCTTAAAGCCGATCGAATCTCCTCGATCGAGTATCCAAGTTCGGCGAGTGCAGCACGGGCCTCAATGCGGTCCCCTACACCGACGCCATCGACGAGGTTGAGGTCTGCATCCGGGAGATCTAAACGCGATACGAGGTCAACAAGCAGTCTCTGCGCAGTGCGCTTCCCAACACCTGGCACCAGGCAGAGAGCATCTAGGTCGGCCTCGGCGACTGCCCTGCGGAGTGAGTTCGGCGAGTGAGCAGAGAGCATCGCTAAAGCAAGTTTTGGGCCTACCCCGGTTGTCCCTAAGAGAACCTCGAATGTGTCACGTTCATCGCGCGTGGCGAACCCGTATAAGACCATTGCGTCTTCTCGAACATGCAGGTGCGTAACTAGAAATGTAAGCGAGCCAGGCTCGGCGAGTGCCAATGTGCCCGTCGGTACCAAGACTCGATAGCCAACTCCCCCGACCTCTACGAGCACTTCGCCACTTGGAGTTCGCTCAAGCACAGTGCCGCGGACTGACCCAATCATGCGATCACGCTTCCTTTACCATTTGTACGCCCTGAGTCGCGCTCTAACGCGCGCTGCACTGCTTTTTCAAGGGAAGATTGGGGACCGGTGCTCTCGCCTACCTGCTCCCTAATACGCCCGGACCAACCATGCGTCAAGGCCAACGCGAGTGCATCTGCTGCATCGGGCGGTCGCGGTATCTCCCCAAGTCCAAGCAGACGAGTAACCATTGCTTGAACAGCGGCTTTGTCCGCGGCCCCATCACCGCATACTGCGAGCTTCACTTCGTTGGGGCTGTACTCAACTACAGGTACACAGTGGCGCGCCGCTGCGACTAATGCCAAACCATTTGCCTGCCCAACTGACATTGCAGTTCGAGCGTTGTTGGAGAAGAGAACTCGCTCAACGGCCATTCCAGATGGCTTGTATTCGGCGACCAACGCATCTAGTTCTGTCGCGATCGAGAGCAGCCTCTCGGGCATTGGATCAGAGGGCGAAGTTGTGATGACTCCATATGCAACTGCGGCGAATCGACCCCCGCTCAAACGAGTGACGACTCCATAACCACAGCGCGAGACCCCAGGGTCAATACCGATGATTGGGCCTTGCGGATCGAACATGGGTTCGATCCTAGGCTGATCAGGGCCTTCATTCGGGGACAGGGAGGAGCAATTATCAAAGAACACGGCGATTGACCCTAGGGAGCTTCAACTCTTAGGCAGTTCTAGGGCCCGCCAGACGTTGGCGCGCTCAGTCGATCTTGGATAACTCAGCGGTCAGGGTCTCTGCACCTTTGTAGGTCACCCCAACTAGCGCCGCAACGTGTCGGTAGGTCACCCGCCCCTCTCGATCGAGGATAAAAAGCGAGCGCTTAATACCGAGTGGACCCTTTGCTCCGTACTCCTTGGCAACCTTGAGGTCTCCATCGGTGAGCAGCGGAAACTCGAATCCATTCTTCTCTGCAAAACCTTTATGGCTCTCAATGTCTTGCGCTGAGATACCAAGTACAACGGCGTCGAGGCTCGAGAGATCTGCGAAAGCATCGCGATATGAACAGAGTTGACGGGTACATCCGGGGGTGTTGTCCCCAGGATAAAAAGCAAGCACTACCTTGCGTCCTCGAAATTCCTCGAGCGTGTACTCGCGCTGCTCTCCCTTATCGATACCTGGAAGCGTGAATCCTTTGGCGGTCTCTCCGATGACTGGCATTATCCCATCACCATATCAAGGATATTCTCAGGAATATCAAAGTTCGCGTAGACGCCCTGAACATCATCGTGATCCTCGAGAGCATCCACTACTCGTAGTACCTGCCGCGCACTTGCCTCATCCTCAAGCTCGATAGACGTAGACGCGATCATCGTTAAATCTGAGCTCTCAACCTTGATGCCTGCCTCCTCTAGTGCAGAGCGCACGACGTGGAGTTCCGTTGGGGGCGTAATAACTTGGAAGCCATCACCAGCCTCTGTGACATCCTCAGCACCCGCATCGAGGGCCGCAAGCAATACATCGTCCTCCGTCGAACCAGGACCGATGTGGATCAAACCCTTGCGCTCGAACTGCCATGCCACGGCACCAGGCTCTGCCATAGCGCCGCCATTACGGCTAAAAATATTCTTTATCTCGCTCCCAGTCCGATTGCGATTATCGGAGAGACACTCGACGTAGATCGCTATGCCGTTAGGCGCGTACCCCTCATAGTTCATGGCCTCGTATACGACGCCCTCAAGCTCCCCCGTCCCACGCTTGATCGCGTTCTCGATGTTGTCCTTGGGTACCGAGGCTTCTTTGGCCTTCTGTACCTTGGTGCGCAGCCCAGCGTTCGTATCCGGGTCGCCTCCACCAGTGCGAGCCGCTACCTCAATCTCGCGACATAGCCGAGCAAATAGTTTGCCGCGTGCTGCATCTGCTGCGCCCTTTTTGTGCTTGATCGAATGCCACTTCGAGTGTCCACTCATACTTCAGCCTCCTTGAGAAATGCCTCATGAATTCGGAGATCTCCAGAGATCTCCGGATGGAACGTTGAGAACCAGAGCGAACCCTGCCTTGCTAATACCGGTAATCCGTCATGCTCTGCGAGCACCTCAACCATAGGGCCGACCCGCTCAATTACTGGCGCCCTAATGAATACACCCGGGAACGTACCCCCAAGTAACCCCTTTACGCTGAGATTGGCCTCAAAAGAATCGCGCTGTCTCCCATAAGCATTTCGACGAACCGTAACATCAGCGACCCCGAGCGGGATCTGATCCTCGCGGCCATCCAATACCTCTTTTGCCATAAGGATCAGGCCAGCGCAGGTCCCAAGCGTTGGGAGCCCATCCCTCAATGCATCTGTTAGATGAGCATGCATCCCAGAGGTGCGGAGCAGGTGAGTCATCGTCGTTGACTCCCCTCCCGGCAGAAGAAGTGCATCAAGACTCAGCAGTTGCTTGGCCGTTCGAACCTCAATTGCATCGAACCCAAGGGCATGTAATACCTCGCGATGCTCCCGAAATGCCCCTTGAAGTGCCAGCACTCCGGCCTTCAACATGCCGCCTCCCTCTCCTCAGTCGCTGCGATTAAACACATCGAAATCGCATTAAAAACCGAGTAAAGGTTCGATCTGGGGAGGCTGGTCGTGGGTGTGATACTCGCCTCGCCTGTTACCAGCCGCGATCGGCGAAGGTTGTCTCGATCGCTGCGAGCTCAAGGCCGCGCATTGCATCCCCTAAACCGCGCGAAACCTTCGCGACAACCTCGGGATCAGCGTAATGAGTAGTGGCTTCAACGATGGCTCGAGCCATAAGCGCAGGGTCGCTACTCTTGAAAATTCCGCTACCTACGAATACTGCTTGAGCGCCGAGCTGCATTACGAGCGATGCATCAGACGGAGTTGCTATACCTCCAGCACAGAACATTGGAACAGGCAACTCCCCACGCTCAGCGACCTCTCGTACTAGGTCAATCGGCGCCTGAAGGTTCTTAGCCCATGCGTATAACTCTTCGTCCTCTGCGACGGTTATCTTCTTTATGTCACCAAGGATTGAGCGCAGGTGCCTAACAGCCTCAACGATGTTTCCGGTCCCGGCCTCGCCCTTCGAGCGAATTAGCGCTGCCCCTTCAGAGATTCGCCTAAGGGCCTCACCGAGATTGGTTGCACCGCATACGAATGGTGGAGTGAAGCCCCACTTATCGACATGGTGCGCTTCGTCTGCGGGGGTCAGCACCTCAGACTCGTCAATGAAATCGACTCCGAGCGACTCAAGTACCTGCGCCTCAGCGAAGTGGCCGATACGGCACTTCGCCATTACTGGAATAGTCACCACTGCTTTAATGCCCTCAATCATCGCGGGGTCTGACATCCGTGCAACTCCACCATCGCGACGAATATCCGAGGGGACACGCTCAAGAGCCATCACTGCGGTTGCCCCGGCGTCCTCTGCGATGCGCGCCTGCTCTGGATCTACAACATCCATGATTACGCCACCGCGAAGCATCTCCGCGAGGCCGCGCTTGACTCGTGCTGTACCTATTGATCGTTCGTCAGTCATGCTCTGATGTTACCGGCCAGAACCCTATTGGCTCAGATTGATTAGCCGATCAACATCTCAAGACCAAGAAGTCCAAGACCCTTAGAGGATCGAGTCAGGGCTTAGAAGTTGATTTTGTAGGCACTTTTGGGGTGGTGGTCGTGACCGGAGCCACAGCGGCAGTCGTAGTAACCGCGTATGTGACATCGGGCATCTCGACCCATGTGTTCCCCGCGGTAAGAGGAATTACCGCGCCCTTGAGATCCACAAATCGCGTTACCTGCGAGACACTCGATCGCAGCCACCTACCCTCGATGGCGACGCCATCGGTGAGCACTAATACTTTGCCCTCGCCGGTCAGCACCCCCTCTGCCCCCATGCTGCCTACGCCACCTCGGTAAGAGACCGACATCACAACAACGTTGGTTGCGCGAATCTGCTTGCCACTAGCGGCCATGAATGGTCGTCCACCGGCATTGCGGAGCCAAGAGCGGCTCGCGGAGTCCCATGACCAATCAACTGCGAATGATCCATTGAAACCAACTCGAGCTGCAGTTATTGGTAGGGCTCCTGAACGCGAGTGAACCGCCGACGCATAGGTGAACAAAGCAGGAGGCGGGACGGGTGTTCCTCCCTTTGCGAAGAGCGCGTCGCCTTTTCCGTACAAATTATGTGGCGCCTGACGCGATCGATCGCGATACATAGCCGGGCCTGCGCGAGACTCGTCAACAAGAACAACGGGCGCTTTGTTTATTCCATCGAGCGCGTATTTCGCACCGCCGGAGAAAGCAAAAATTCCACCCACCGGCCACACAATTCCTGGGTCGGTTAGGCGTACCGAGCGCACCGGACCAATTGCACTTGGCGAGTTCGATTGGAACATCGCTAAGAAACGTGTGATCCCTCCCTCTACTACCTCTTCCCAGACGACGTCAGCCTGATCGAGCCCAGACTGAGGTCGGGCCTCTGGGGCGTTTGAGACCTTGACGTTAAGTGCCGCGCGAGTCTCCGATGCACCGGATGGGTCTGGTAGTCCAGTCAATGGAGCGAGCACTGGTGCAGTTGTGGTTGTGGTGCGCTTTGAGGTGGAGGTGGTCGAGGCTTCGTCCTTGCCCCCTCCGCCGCATGCAGCGAAGACTAACGAGCCTGCCATCGCAACCCCCGCAGTTACAATCGCAGTAACAACCGTTCTGCGCTTCACATTGCTCGCAGAATATCTATCCGCTCCTCGAGCGGCGGGTGAGTATCGAATGCTCGATTTAGCCACGTACGTTTCTTCCCTTCGGGGTCAGGTGCTCGATCAAGTGGGGACTCGATCCATAGTTGAGCCATTGCTCGGTTATTGGTGCGCACGACTGATCCTTCATCGCGAAGTTTCTCAAGAGCGGAGGCGAGACCAGGCGGGTAGCGGGTAAGCGCTACTCCGCTTGCGTCGGCCAAGAACTCTCGGCGCCTACTCATGGCAAATTGCATCAGACGAGCGGCTATGGGCGCAAGAACAATGAGCAGCAGTGCTGCAATAGCGATTACACCCCCTGCCGAGTTATCAGAGTTATTTCGCCTTCTTCCGCCAAACACCATCCACCTAAGACCGATATCGCCGAGTAGTGCTGCTGCGCCGACTGCTGTAACTGCAACGGTGCCTACGAGCATGTCGTAATTCTTTACATGGCTCAGTTCATGAGCGAGTACTCCCTCAAGCTCCACTCTGCTCATAATCGCGAGCAATCCTGTGGTCACTGCAACTGCTGCGTGAGCTGGATTACGCCCAGTAGCGAAGGCATTCGGAGCCGGGTCATCAATTATGAATAGTCGAGGCTTTGGTATCCCCGCCGCGATACAGAGACCCTCGACAAGATTGTGGTACCTCGCATACTCAGTTGGATCAGCCGGCTTAGCTCGCGAAACACCTAGTGCGATGCGATCCGAGTACCAATAGGAACTCCAAGACATCCCAATCGCTATAGCGATTGCGATGACAAACCCGATCGCCCCGATACCTAGGAGAACATTAAAGGCCGCAAGAAGCAGCGCCATAAGCAGCCCGAAGCCAGCGAGTATCAACCAAGTTCTTCGTTTATTTGAGGATATTTCGTCGTACATCTGCACCTATCAGAACTTGACTGTTACGGGTGCCTGATCCTCAGGATCGGCAGTGAAGTATTCACGGGCAGTAAACCCAAATGAACGCGAAATGATTGATGCAGGGAACGTCTGAATTCGATTGTTGAACCCGAGTACAGCATCGTTGAAAAATTGCCGCGAGTAGGCAATGCGATCCTCAGTTGAGGTGAGCTCCTCTTGAAGGGCAAGGAAATTTGTATTTGCCTTCAGGTCGGGGTACGCCTCCGCTAGTGCGAAGAGACTTTTAAGTGTGCCCGAGAGCGCATTCTCGGCCTCTGCTTGGGCCGGGAGTGAACCCGATGACCCTGCATCCATCGCATGGGTTCGGGCCGCTATGACTGCCTCGAAAGTTCCACGCTCATGGGCTGCGTATCCCTTAACTGTCTCGACAAGATTTGGTATGAGCTCGTGGCGCCGCTTGAGCTGGACGTCAATCTGAGATCGAGCATTATCGATGCGGTTACGGGTCTTGACCAAGCCGTTATACGTGAAGATAACGAATAAGACAATGAGTACCGCTAGCACAATCAAAATTATGGGGAGAGACATAATCACCTTTTGGTTTTTAGTGCTTCTGGTTTTAAGTGCTTCTGGTTTTTAGTGCTTCTGGTGGCTGGGTATTTACTTCAACCGTGTGAGTCTACGGCTAGGGGACTCCAAGCATGCGGCGGAGAGGGCCATTATCAAATGCTGCCGCCGCATTACCGCTAGAGAATCAATACTCAACCCAGGGAGATTGCGCTCTCATAGACAGAGACGAAGCGCTCGGCTAGGCGGGATAAGGAGAACTCCGAGGCACGTGCTACCCCCTGCCTCACGAGGTGCTCTCTGAGTGCCTCTGAATCAAGAACTTCACGAAGGGCTCGCCTCAGGCTGACAGCATCACCAGGAGGAGTCAGCAATGCGTTCTCTCGATTGGTCGCAACATTTCCATAACCCGATATATCGGAGGCCACGACTGCGGTACCAGCCGCCATGGCCTCGAGCAACACGACACCAAAAGACTCCTGCCCCGTTGATGGAGCGCAGAATATCGTTGCGCCTTTGAGTCGACTCGCCAACTCTTCGTCTGTGATTCGACCCAGCCACTCGACGTTTGCGACATTGCGCGCCTTCAACTCAGCGGTCTGGGGCCCATCGCCTACTACCCATAGGACGCCATCGCGTTCGATCTCACTCCACGCGTCGAGTAGGCACCCCAAACCTTTTCTAGGTTCATGCCTACCAATAAAAATTACTGCTGGGCGATCGCTTGAGGCCGGTGGTGCATCAGAGAATTTCGCAATGTCGACTCCATTTGGGAGCACAACAAATGTTCCGCCAAGAAACTGCTCAGCAAGCGCTTTTGCATCTACGGAGACTGCAGTACGAATGGTGAGCTCACGCGAGGCTCGAAGCGCAACCTTACGGAAGCGGCGATACATCGCATGATCCCCCTCCGAGGCAGCATGAAACGTACCGACCTTCGGCAAGGTGCTTCCGACGAGAGCGGCAGCAGTTGGTCCCGGCACAAATGGCTCGTGCAGGTGAAGCGCATCTGGATCAAACGTACGAATTGCTTCAAGGGTTCGTTCAGAAGCTACAGCCCCTACGTTCATAGGCGCTACCGACCCATTTGCCTCCACCCGCACTGTCGGACCAACACTTATTACCCCAGGCTCAGGTGGCGGGCCGTCAGTAGGTCCAATTACTCGGGTATCTACACCGATCTCGCGCAGCGCTCGAGCTAGGCCAAGTACCTGACCTTGAACACCGCCAGGGACCGAGAGCGAATAAGGACAAAGGATTGCGATCCTCACGAGCCCGTACTCTCGCCATTGCTCTCGCCGCTAATCTGGGGAACCTCGCCTCGATCGCTGGGCCAGTTGGGCTGCAGAAGGTGCCACTGCTCCGGAGCAACTCGAATCATCTCCTCAAAGCGGTACGCTATTTCTTGAGTAACGCGCACAACGTCCTCGCGCAGTCGCCCCTCTCTCTCTGCCAGAATCGGTGCTTGAATCACGCCATGGTGCATTCCGTTCGGAGCGAAGTAGGCAACAATTGGCAGAAGCGCCGCACCTGTTCGCAGCGCTAATAACGCTGGTCCACCCGGCATTGTGGTCTGCTCTCCAAAGAACTCCACCGGCACTCCATCGCCTGAGATATCCCTATCGGTCATTAGACATACGAGCCGATTCTCACTAAGTGCAGCACTAACTCGAGGAGCGGAGTCTCTACCTAACGGGATTACCTCCACACCTACGGAACTCCGAAGGTCGGTAAACCAAGATAGGAGTTCGGGCGGCTCTAAAGCCTCAACCACAGCGGCTGGCCGATGACCCTTTGCCGCGAACCAAGCCCCTGAGTAGTCGAATCCCCCAACATGTGGAACGGTTGCGATGAGCCCCTTACCGCGTGCGAGTGCAGCCTCAAGATGCTCTCCTCCCTCAATTTCAAACTTCGCAATGATCTCCGCTGGAGTCTCGCCCGGGAGGCGAAATAACTCGAGCCAGTAGCGAGCGTAAGAGGTAAATACACTCGCAACCTCTCTGTTGAGAACGCCTGAATCCTGAGTTGCTTCATTCGGATTAATGCCGCGCACACGTTGAAGGTTTCGTGCGACTAGGCGGCGCTTCGCTGGCATGAACACCGCCGCTACTCTCGCTACAAAATTAAAAAGACGCGCAGCGATGGACTCAGGGAGAGCGTTGGCGATAGCCGATCCGACTCGATAGGCGTAATACGGCGAGCGTGCCTTCAGCGAGGAGGTCTTGCTGGCGAGATTATCTACGACCACGTCAGGGTCGACTGCGACGGGCAAGGCTTCGGCGACGCGTCATGGAACCCGCTGCTGGGCGTCTCGATCCCCACCAAGCAGAGATACCTGGCCCATCCTCGCCTGACGATCCTGATAACCGCGATGATTCTGATGATCTACTAGCGCTCCGTGTACCAACTCGCCTTGCCAGTCGTCGATGCCGCACGCTCTCACGCAGCTCGGCCTTAGCACCTGATGCCTGCGCCCACACCTTGATAAACCGCTGAACTGCGGTAACTGCAGTGAGCACGATCATGATCCATAGAGCAGGGACCAGCATGTTGAAGAAGAGTGCAAACCCGAGGAGAATCATCCGCTCAGCACGCTCCATGAGCCCACCCTGCGCATTGAATCCAAGTGCCTCTGCTTTAGCGCGCTCGTAGGAGATAAGCATTGATAACGCCATCGCGGCGAATGCCAGCATCGGAGCATGTGCGCTCTCCCCCGCGAGATACCAAGCAACTCCGCCGAGTACTAAACCATCTGAGACTCGATCTGCGACCGAATCAAAGAAAGATCCGCGAGGGCTTGCGGTGCCTCCAGTGCGCGCAACTGAACCGTCTAATAGATCAACGAGTCCGCTGAGTGCGATGCCGAGCACTCCCCAGCGCAGATCACCATTGGCAATGAGACATGCAGTAATAGCGCTGACGAAAAGGCCAGAGGCTGTAAGTACATTCGGTGAGATACCAAGAGACCTCAGACCCCTACCTAGTGGGGCGAGACCTTGACTAACGGAGGCACGGAGGCGGCCGTCGAGCAACTCGACTCCTTCGTCGGGTGGCACCG
>CALQAT020000035.1:0-14968 GCA_943328625.2 Bordetella parapertussis
ACCTCGTGACGGGCATCAAGACTTATCTTGATAACGCCGTTCCTCGCTAAGCGGGGCTGCATACTTTTATTGGCTCCTCTCGGCACCGCCGCTCGGCGATGAACCGCATTCCCCTCCGAGACCCATGGGCGCGCGTCGAGCACGGCATGGATGCGGGGAGGAGGGGTGTGTGCCGGTTCGACCCAATTCGGTCGGGCTCTGCTTTCGAGCACCCGGGATGACGACCCAGGGAGACCCTAACTAGGTCCTGTGACGCGGCTCGGGTCGATTCCCATTTACTGTCATCAAGTTAAACTCAAGGCCTGCTTGTGGATAACTTGGGATCCCCTCACCCTGAGCGGCTATCCGGCGATGACTCCGGAGCATAAATTCAGGGCTAAATGTGACGTAAGTCATTCATATTTCTGCTCTCAAAAGCCCAGAATTAGCCCTCGGCGGAGCCCTATAACTCCTTATTTAGAAGCAGATTTGCTAGCAACAGTTGTGTTGAAGCATCAATTCTTAAGTAGAGCGCCGGTCTACTGCTCCAAGTGGGCAGATGAGGTAGCCGGTAAGCGTGCGCTCTGCATGCTCGAGTCTCCAAGTAAGCATGCGCTGCGCGTACCCCAACACCGTCAACGCGTAGGCAGGGTCGTCTATGCAATTGACTAGCTCATCAGGATCGGTTGAGAGGTCAAAGAAGATTGCAGGCATGCCTGCGAAGTGAACATACTTTCCAGATGCATCGCGGATAACCGCCATGCCACTCTTATCGAACGGAATCCCTAGCCTCCGCTCTGGGTATCGCCCCACCGGGTCGCGGAAATCCCATTCCCAAAACACGCAGTCACGCCACTCATCTGGGGTCAAACCGCGTGCCAAAGAAAGTAGCGACGCCCCGGAGCACTGCGATGGCACCTTGGCTTCGAGCCACTCAAGGATCGTAGGCATCAAGTCAATGTTCTCCGTAAACTCATTGACTAACTGCCCTCTTCCCCCATCGGCCTCCGCTCGTGGGTCTCGAATGATGCAGGGGATGCGGTACGAGGCGTCGTAGAAGCCAAGCTTGCCCGTCAAATGGTGGTCGCCCAACTCCTCACCATGGTCAGCGGTGATGATCACGAGTGTCTGGCCCCAGTCAGGTCTCTCGCGCAAGGCATCTAGGAGCCTCCCCACCTGGGCATCTACCTCGGCGATCATGCCGTAATAAGTTGCGCGCATCTGACGAATCTCTGCCTCAGACTCCGGCGCACGTATCCAATCTGCCCGGAGAGCATCGGCGAGGATGGGGCTCACTGCCCGCTCTTCCTCAATCGTCCCAAGGCCAATCGGCATAGGCACATCTTCAGGGTTCACGAGAGTGTTGTAAGGAGCCGGAGCAACGAAGGGCGGATGAGGCCTTATGTAAGTGGCGTGAATAAAGAACGGCTCGTCTGCTATCTCATCGAGATACCTAAGTACTTCGCCGGTAAGGAACGCGGCCTCTGAGTGCTCGGCACGATATACCGCAGGGCTCGCAACAGATTCGTCCACGGGGCGCTGCATCGACTCCCCCTCGACGACGTCGTAACCCTGCTTGCTCAGCCACTCATGCCATGGAGCCGCGGCCTCAGGCATATCTAGGACAGCGCGGTAGCCAGGGAGAAGACCTTCATATGAGAGCAAGCGCGGATCGTCGGCCTCGAGGATTCGCGGATCTGGGCTTGTATCCGTGTAGCCAAATAGAACTGGATCAAATCCGAGTGCGCGTACCTCTCGAGCGATGTTGGTAAAGCGATCATCGAGCGGTGTGCCGTTGAGTATGGATCGATGGGTCATGGCATACAGGCCAGTATGCAGAGATGCACGACTCGGGCCACACGGCGCGCTCTGCGCATAGTGCTGTGTAAATACTGCGCCCTCAGATGCAAGGCGATCAAGATTAGGAGTAACAACAGCGGGGTGACCTAATACTCCGAGGCAATCCGCGCGCCACTGATCAATCGTGATCAATAAAACATTGCCCCTTCGAAGCGCGTCCACACCCGCAGGATAGGCCCCTAGAGCATCTTGAGTTGAATACCCGCGCTAGGGAGACGCTGCGCTCGCTACTCCGCTGGTTCGATAAGGCCGTAGTGACCGTCGTAACGGAAGTACACGACATTTCCGCGACCCGTCTCCACATTCAAAAAGAAGACAAATGGTCCGCCCTCAACATCTAGGTGCTCAATCGCTGCCTCAACATCAATAGTGGGGACCGGGATCGACATCTGCTCTACATCAGCAACGGTGTCAGGGGTTGGAGAGGCATTGGGGTCAACCTCAATGAGTCCGTAGTGCCCCTCAAATCTCCAGATCACTGCATCTGAGTCTGAGCGCTCATCACGGAAGAGGAAGAAGTCGTGGTCTAGTGCCTCGAGGTCGAATGCTGCCTCATCAATAGTTTGGTGAGCAACAGCGAATGACTTGTGGCGCACTAATTCACGCTCATCTACATGACGCTCAAATCTTGCGGGGCGCTCCGACGGAATAGCCCCATGCCTCCACTCCCCTGGGCCATCATCGCGATGCCTCATGGAGAGAGCCCTACGGCGGTCGTTGGCTTCTTCAATACGTCTGCGAAGCCGAGCGTCGAGAAGATCTATTGCCTCAGGCATACTCGCCGCACCGACGTGGGCACGGATTACGCGCCCTTTCATACTGAGCGTCACCTCTGCGATTGCAGGGCGATCCCGAGCCGGGTCCGGTTCACGGGTCAATCTCACTGTTGCGTGAGTGATAGACGCTGAACTGTGGAGGAGGGTCTTGCTGATCTTCATGCGCGCATACTCAATTGCGTCTTGCTCAATCCTGCCCTTCGTTATTACCGGAAACTCAATCTCTAGTACTGCATCCATGGGCAATCCCTTCATCTAGCAATGGGAGCAAATAGGCAGGTCTGCGGTTTGGTTTCGCACCTCGTCCGCTTCGACATCATCGCACCTAACTGAGATTCTTGCTAGTGATAAAAAACCCTTTTTCGTGCTCGTTCCTGCCCACAAAAGAAACCGCCGCCACTCCAGACAATTAAGTCTGTTGTGGCGGCGGTCGTTGACCCTTAAAAAGTTAAGAGACGATTCAGAACGTCGGATTCGCTAGCCGAGGAGTTTTGCCTTCTGAGCATCGAACTCAGCGGCGCTAAGCACTCCACTTGCCTTTAGGCCTGCAAGACGCTCAAGCTCCTCTGCGGTTCCAGTTCCACCCGCATTGCGGATGAAGTCCTTCATAGCCGCCTCTTGGGCTTTTGCTGCATCAGCATTGTGCTTGGCCATCTTGTCACCGCGAGCGATGAGGTAGATAAGCACACCGATCATTGGTAGGAGAATCACAAAGAAGATCCAGATTGCCTTTGAGACACCACCCATGTCGTGGCTACGGAAGATGTCCCCAAATACGGAGATGAGGAGCCAAATCCAGATGAAGAAGCATGCAAACCACAGCATTGTGAAAACGACTTCTCCGACTTGCCAAGTTGCTAGAGACATAATTACCAACACCTTTCAGGTTTAATACCGTCGATTACGAGCCCGCATCATCACACAGTAAGCATGGTTTTTCAGGCCAATCCCCTCATTTCTTAATAGAGCAACCGCTCCAAACTGATTACACACGTATTAGCGCCGATCCTTTACTCGAGCCCAGACGCGACAGCGGCGCCGGTGGGGGGCCGGCGCCGCTTCCGTTCTTACCTCTACATATTTGGGGCTACTAAATATGTGGGGCTATTCGCCAGAGACTGCGAACCGCCTCGCTATGCACGACCATTGCGGGATGCGAATACCGAGAACGCTGCCTTGGGGACTCCTGCTCCGTCCTTGAGACCGAAGTAGCCGAAGGTATCTGTGGTCTGGCGGTCGTAGAGGCAGAAGGCAAACCATGCTCCCGCCTTGGTTCCCTTTCCGCGCCAGAGATCAAGGTTCGTGCTCCACCAGGTTGCCTGTGCAGCCTCAGTCGTAGTCGCTTTGTTGTCTAGCGGACTGCTGGATGCCGACTGCTCGGTTGCCCAGACCTGCGGTCCAGACCACACCGACCAGAGGCTGTCGAAGGGCTGAGACCATGGAGAGTTGATCGTCGTGTCATAGAAGTGACTGTTGATGTGGTCGAAGTGAGTACCAGGCATTGCGCCTGCAGCCTTAAGTAAGTCGTACCAACCTGTGTGGGTGGTCGTTCCCTTGAGCATCGTGGCAGGCGAGACCGATGTATAGGAGTCATTTGGTCCACCTGTGGTCCCGCCACCAACCTTGGAGGTTGTTCCAGGCGATGTTCCACCAGTCACAGAGACAACTCCCGGGTACTGAGCCTTGAGCGCAGTCTGAGCCTTGAGGAGAAGTGATACGTAGGAGGCCGGTGTCATTGGGTACTGGCCGCGCTGACTACCGAACTCCCATCCGTTGGGCTCGTTGCCCCACTCAATTGCTCCAAGGACTCCTGGGTAGTGAGCCTGTGAGTAGTTCACTAACGCCATGGCGTAGGCAACCCATCGGTCTTGAAGCGCTGGGTCTCTTGGGTAAGTATGCACAATCGCACCGGGTGCAGAGCTTCCTCCGTAGCCCACCACCGTTACTCCGTTGTAGACAGGGAAGAGCTCCTGCGGTGTGTAGTCGAAGAGGAACATCACCTGCATTCCATTGGTCTTGGCTGCGGTGAGGATTGTGTCGTAGCGGGCGTAATTCCACCCAGCCTGATAAGGAACCATGGCCTCAACTCTTACAAGCGATGCGTGGTTATTGGGGCGGTCATTAATCGCGTCAGTGATCGTCTTTGGTCCACCCGTCTGACCAAAACCCAGGGACCCGGAGTATCGATTCACATCGAGTGAAGATGAGTTAGAGACAGGAACTGTCGCTGGCTGGGTGGTTGTTGTAGTGGCAGGGGGTGTTGTAGTGGTTGTCGTCGGAGGGAGCGTCGTAGTAGTTGGGGTGGGTGAAGAAATCGAGACAACCGAGTTCTGCACCTTGATGCTCACCGAAGGCGAGGCGTATGCGCGACCCCTTGATGTATAGCCCGTCGCCTTCACACTATGGGCACCATCTGCGACGGTCGTCGAGTTCCAAGAGAGGCTATAAACCGAGGAGCTGACGCTGGCAGTCCCAACGGTCACACCATCTATCTCGAACGTAACCCGTGCTGGCGTCCATGTGGCTGTGGTGCCGCTCCCTGCGATGCTCTTGAGTACTACCGCAGACCCTGCAACTACTGAACTAGCAGTAGGGGCAGTTACCTGCATTGCTTGGTAGGTACGAGCGGCGCCTGCAGCGGCCGCTGGTATTGCAAGGGCGATCACCGTTGCTGTAGCGATCGAGGTCTTGATGAGCTGGTTTCGTGTGTAACGCATATTCGCCTTCTTCAATTGGTGTTTCTCGGACACCAGTTGTTTCGGCAGCAAAGCACTATGCGCTTGAAGTGATACAGCTTTGTTGTGATTGCGTTGGGAAAGCGAGTAACCCACAGGAAACGCAGAAATAAGCGCGGGAATAGCGTAGGAATAAAGTCCCGTGACTTTCTACCTAGAGAGCTATCGCCACCGGGTACTACTACCTATGGAAGAGCTACAACTCGAAAACCGAGGTGACCTACGCTCGTGTCTGGCGTGTTGGAACTACGCGCATCTACTCGGTAACGCCTGCAGTATGAGGCGTGGCATAAAAATGAACCACCTCTCATTACTCGATGCGTCCCGGATGCCGGTCCACGCGGATCCACGCTCTCACTTGCTCGGTAATAATCCTGACCAAAATAATCAGAGCACCATTCCCAGACGTTCCCAGTGGTCTCGTAGAGCCCAAAACCATTAGGTGCGAAGGATCGAACTGGGGCGGTCCCAGTGAATCCATCGGCCCCCGAGTCCTGGGCTGGAAAATCCCCTTGAAACACATTCATGCGGTGCTCACCATTGGGCTCTAGCTCATCCCCCCACGGAAATGCCTTGCCGACTAAACCGCCGCGCGCTGCGTATTCCCACTCAGCCTCTGTCGGGAGTCGAGTACCTGACCATTTACAGAACGCCTCGGCATCGGACCACGAGATGTGCACAACCGGATGATCAGATCGAGTCTCAATATTGGAGTTAGGCCCCTCAGGGCAGAACCAAGTCGCGCCGTAGACCTGTCGCCACCACTCGGTCCCGACTACCCCGCGCGTCTCCTCGAAGTCATCCGGTAGGTGGCCGGCAAAAACAAAGGACCACCGGAAGCGCTCGCCCTCGGTTACGTAGCGCGTATCAGATACAAAAGCCGCAAATTGAGCGTTCGTAATCACAGTTGTACCTATGGAGAAGGCCCCAACTGTTACTTCGTGCACTGCGCTCTCGCCGTCAGCCTCATAGCCATCCCCGCGAGGGTTCCCCATCTGCAACACTCCTGCCGGTATCGCAACAAAATCAATCAGAGGCAAGTTCGAGACGCGTCGGCCGCCAATCTCATCCTCGGCCTGTTTTACGGGTTCGCCTGAACGCTCCTCAGGGCGCGATGAGGCCGGATTCCCCTTACTGAGACTCTCTGCCTCGTCTCGATTAGGCATGCAGCAGGCTTCGCTCACCTCTGCACTCTCCCACCTGCGGTCAGCATTTAGGCGAGTTCAAACCCAAATTTCGTTTTCCGGTATAGAGAATGGGCCCCGCGATGGGACAACCGGCATTGCCTCCGATACCCTTCGCTAATCGCCAAATCGGTCCTGGGGGGCTCTAGCGTGGGTTACAACCAAAAGTCCCGTCATACCGGTGCTAAATCTTTGACGATCGCTCTTTTCTCCGTTCTCTTTGTCTCTCTCGCATTCTCGTCCTGCAGCTCAGATGCAGCCTCCTCAACCGTTGTTCGTAGCCCGGAGGATGTTCAGGTTCTCACCCCCAAAGAAGTTAAAGACTTTCGGAAAAATGCCGCAAAAGGTATAAGCACTGCCACGGGAGCAACAGGCGCCGATGGCGTACCTCAAAACCTTGACACTCGCCCAGTTGAGACTCGCCTCTTCGATGCCTATGCGAAATTCAGCGCCTGCATTGCAGCAAGCGGGGACAAGGTGCGCGGAAATCTTCTTGACCGCAGCAACCCTGCATTTCAGGACCCGGCGTACATCGCGATTCTTAGCAAGTGCGCAGCGCGAACCGGCATCGTTCAAATCCTCACCGAGTTCAACACCGTCCGGGCAGAACTCACTCCCAAGCAGGTAAAAGAACGTAATAAGGCCTTCCTCAAACTCAAGCCCTGCCTCGAAAAACGAGGCTGGAAAATTACAACAACCACGAACGAAATTGGATTGCTCGTCCCGGCAGTCTTCCGATCGCCAGATGGATCAATAAACAGCCGCGATCTAAACCAGTGCTCAGCCGAGGTCGGAATCGCTAACTAATACCGTCGCTAACTAAAACCTTCACCAACTAAAACCTTCTAATCCGCAACTATCTATCTCGACTATTTAGGAGATTCTCCGCAATGTTTAAACGCTCTCTTGCCACACTCGGTGCGGTTGTAATGACAGCTTCATTACTCGCTGCATGTGGCGGTTCGTCGACGAAGAAAACCTCCATCACTCCCCAGCCTGTCTCTCGGCAGACCCTCCAAGACATCCTCACCGTTAGTGGAGAGTTACGCAGAGAGGAGACGCAGACGATCAATGCTCCGACCGATGGTCGCGTGAGCAAGGTAAATGTGAAGGATGCTCAAGAGGTCAACGTAGGGGACGCAATTTTTGCTCTCGATGGTCGCGAGGCCGTAGCGGTGAAGGGTGACTTCTCATTCTTCCGCACCCTTGATGTGGGTTCTGATGGACCAGATGTTGCTCAACTCGAGAGGATTCTTGCATCCGATGGATTTAGTCCTGGGAGAGTCGACCGCACATTTACAGAGCAGACGCGATCAGCATTAGCCAAGTGGCAGGCAGTCCACGGATACGGTGGCGCCAAGCCCGAGACCGACGAGACAGTTCAGCTTTCACTAAGCGGAAACTCTGCTGGCTACAGGCTCGGCAAGCGCAGCACAGGTGCCGCAACAATCCTCTCTACCGCAACATCTGTTGAGAGCAGCGGAGACAACTTCGTCGGGCCGATCCCTCCAGCAAGGAGAGGAGCTGCACGCGCAATCCCCGCATTAGCTCGACGCGCAGCGACCGGAACCCCTGACAAGCCAGTTATCAATGTCTCGGGGACGCCGAGATACGTGGACGAGGGCGGCGTTGCTACCTGGACCCTCAACGCAGATGTTGCACCGGCCAATGACACCATCGTTGCTCTACAGATTGGTGGAGGCGCCACTGCCGGGGACTCGAATCGCAACGCCGATTACAAGACGCTTAAAAACAACGCGACGATCCTTGCAGGACAAACCAGCGTCTCGTTCTCATCTGATATTTTCGATGACATCGTCGTTGAGGACGAGGAAGATATAACAGTCACAATGACAACACAGTTTGGGAACGACCCCAACTACGTGGTCGGACCATCCGATAGAGCAACGATCACTATCAATGCCAATGGCACTGACATCATTCCGCAGATCACAATCTCGGCTGACTCTGCAAAGACAAACGAAGGGCAGAACGCCACCTTCCGACTCCGCTCGAATGTAGAGCTAAACCGAAACCTTGATATTTTTGTGAACATCACGGGCAGCGCAACCGTCGAGCAGGATTACCGCCCACTCGCAAATGACTATGTAACGCTTACATCCGGCAATACAGAGGTTGCGTTTAATATCTCTCCTCGATCCGACGATTTGGTCGAGCCCGACGAGACGATCACAGTTACGATTGTCGCGGATCCGGACATCATCTCTCCGCCTCCTTACACAGCTGCCTCCCCAAGCGTCGCTACGGTAACGGTTGAGTCAGGGGATGTACCCGAACTCAACATCGGTGGTGGTGGCGATGTGCGTGAAGGCGGGAGCGTCTCATTCACAATCGTTGCTACACAGGTAATGGTTGAGGACACGACCATCAACTACCAAACCGGCGGTAGCGCCACTCCCGGACAGGATTACCAGGTGCTCTCCGGCCTCGCACTAATGCGAGCAGGCGCCTCATCTGTCACAATCACCGTGCGCGTTTTCTCCGATGACGTGATCTTCTACCCAAGCGACATGATCGTCGCTAACTGGCCTGCACGAATAGGGACAGTTGCGGTAGACGAAGGAGAGTTTGTTCTTCAGGGCTCACCCGTGTTGAACCTCACAGAGCCAGTTCTTGCAGTAAAACTCAAGATGACCGCTACGCAGCGATCCAAAATCGAGCTAGGCATGCAGGCCGATGTGCAGCTCGAGGCCGGTGGAGTACCGATCCCAGGGCTAATCACAAAGTTAGATGAGACATCAACCATTGGTGCTGACAAGACCGAGACCTACGAAGGCACTGTTGAGGCCACGGGGGACCTTCCAAACGTTGACGGCGCGACAGTGAGCATTGATGTAGTTATCGATGAGCGAAAGAACGTGGTAGCAGTTCCGATTGCCGCAGTTCTAAAGAGTGGCTCTAAGAACTATGTGAGAGTTGTAACTGATGCCGGTCGCATCAAACGTGTGCTCATAGAGGTTGGGCTAACGCAAGATGAGTTCATTGAAGTTACCAAGGGCCTAACTGGGAAAGAACTCGTTGTTGTCTCTGTGACGACGCCGACGGAATAGCACAAATATGACAGAGGTATCTTCAGACCCACGAGAGCCATTCCTTGAGCTAACAGACGTTTCGCGCGTCTATGGCGATGAGGTAAAAGTATTTGCTCTTCGCGAGGTATCTCTTCGCATTATGCCTGGCGATTTCATGGCGATAGTCGGGCCATCAGGCTCAGGTAAATCAACCATGCTCGGATTGTTGGGCTGCCTTGACCTACCTACATCTGGGTCGATCAAAATTGCGAGCGAGGAGATCACAACCCTCGACGACCCAAGCCGTACTCGTCTCCGTGGACGAACAATTGGATTTGTTTTTCAGCAGTTCCACCTTATTGCGCACCTCAGCGCTCTCGGAAATGTAGAGACTGCGCTTCTATACCGCGGCCTTAAGCCTGCTGAGCGTCGAGACAAAGCTATGGAGGCTCTTGAGAGAGTCGGGCTCGGTTCGCGCCACGATCACAGACCAGTCCAGTTGTCTGGTGGAGAGCAGCAGCGCGTTGCGATTGCACGTTCTCTAGTAACCGATCCAATCATTGTCCTCGCGGACGAACCTACCGGAGCGCTCGACTCCTCCAATGCTGAGAATGTGATGCAGATATTTGAGTCGTTGAGGTCTAACGAGCGAGCCGTGGTATTGGTAACACACGATCAGGGCGTGGCAGGTAGGGCCGATCGCAAGGTCTCGATGCGCGACGGCGAGATCGTTGCAGATGAATACAAGGTGCTCTCATGATCTCTCGCAATACTCGTGACCTCATAAGCGTTGCCTTCGGCGGTCTGCTTGCGCGGAAAGTGCGCACAGTGCTTCTCCTCATGGGCCCTGTCATTGGGGTGGCTGCCATCGTCGCTGCTGTCGGTCTCACGGACAGCGCTAAAGGTGACTTAAAGGCAAAGGTTGCTCAACTCGGCACCAACTTGATCGAGGCCAAGGCCGCAAGCAGTTTCGGATCACAGAACCCGACCCTTCCAAAAGATGCAGTTCAGCGCGCTGAACAAGTAGAGACAGTTGAGAAGGTTGCCTCCGTTGTACAACTCACCGACATCATCGTCTCCCCCTATCCGCAGGCACGCGCCAAGTATGAGACAACCCCAATTCCGGTTGTCGGGACCGATACGCGGCTTCCTTACGTTCTCGAGGTTCCACTCACAAGCGGAAGATGGATCAGCAATGCCGATAACGAGAACGGCGTTCGAGCAGTTGTAATCGGTAGTGGATTAGCGAATGAACTCGGTTACCTCCCGGGAGAGAGCCGCACCATCGAGCTAGCTAATAAGCCCTACGGTGTCATTGGAGTACTCGGTAAAGTGGAGTTGGATCCATCGCTCGATAACGCTGCATTTATTTCTTTCGCCTCCGCTGACGCGGATTTTGTTAAAGAAGACATCCTCCCAACGAAGCTCTACGTGCGCTCCTCGGATGGCACAGAGCAGGTAACCTCAGACGCTCTACGCGTTGCAATTGCCCTTGGAGGCCCCAAGGAGGTTGCGACCGAGATAAAGGCTGAGGCTCTAGAACTAGCGGCCCAGAGCGACCGGCAACTTCAACTCATCGTGGCCTCAATGGGTCTGCTTGCAATTATTGTTGGCGGTATCGGTATCGCAAATGTCATGTCCATCTCAGTTATCCAACGATCTACTGAGATCGGTATCCGCCGCGCGCTAGGCCATACTCGCCGTACAATCGCACAGCAGTTCCTCCTTGAGGCGATGGTTGTTGGATTCATCGGTGGAATCCTTGGGGTCATGCTTGGGGCGTTCGCCATCCTCGTTGGTGTCTGGCTCTCCGGATGGGTCTTCGTTCTACAAACATGGATCCCGCCCGCGGGTGTCCTGCTCGCGATGGTTGTATCGATTGTTGCTGGCCTATACCCAGCAAGGCGCGCCGCCAAACTAGAACCGCTTGAGACTCTTCGGTTGGGATGACAGCCTCGGTTGCGGAGCAGGCTCCGCCGGCTTGGCAGCCATTGGCTGAGCGTCGCCACATCACTGCTCTCGATGGAGCACGCGGAGCGGCGGTTATTGCAGTACTTCTATTTCACGGTGGAGTGCTAAGGGGCGGATACCTTGGTGTAGACCTCTTTTTTGTTCTCTCCGGATACCTAATCACTTCGATCCTGTTAGCGGAGACAGCACGCAGCGGAACAATCGGATTGGGGGGCTTCTGGGCAAGGCGAGCACGGCGCTTGCTCCCCGCTCTCTTCCTCATGCTCGTTGCAGTCTGCGCATACGCCGTCTTTATAGCGAAACCCACTGAGCTCAATCAGATTCGCGGCGATTTTCTAGCAACCGTTGGCTACGTTGCGAACTGGCATCTAGTCCTTGCTCACTATGACTACTGGAGACTTTTTACCTCTCCCTCTCCCCTAAACCACACGTGGAGCCTCGCTATTGAGGAGCAGTTCTACGTGGTCTGGCCACTAGTTGCCCTTGGTGTTGGTTTTATTGTTCGGCGCGGGCGAACAGCAATTGCGTGGGCACGCGCAATGTTCTTTACCTCCCTCACACTCTCGATTTTCTCAGCCGCTCTCGCACTTCAGATCTGGCACAGTTCAAAGGGAACAGTTCGTATCTATTACGGAACTGATACGCGCGCAGCCGCAATTCTTTTTGGTGCAGCACTTGCTAGTTGGATCGCTTGGAGAGGAGCGGCGAGCAGCAAGCGAGGACGGCTTTCGCTAGAGGTTCTTGGCTTCATAGCAACAGCGATACTCGTCTGGGCATACTTCCGACTCGAGCAGGGCGGCCTCTACTCAGGCGGCCTCTTAATCTGCAGTCTCGCTGCAACCGCAGTTATCGCCGCTATTACACACCCAGAATCCGGACCACTTGCTCGCGCGTTATCAGCACGCCCATTCGTAGAGGCCGGGATCATTAGTTATGGCCTCTATCTCTGGCACTGGCCTATCTATGTCTGGCTCAATGCAGATCGTGTTGGATTGAGCGGCTGGCTTCTTCTAACTGTTCGCCTTGCAGTCACTATTGCTGTTGCGCTGCTTTCCTACAGATTTGTTGAGAAACCAATTCGCTATGGAGCCTTCTCTGCAAAAACCCTTCGTTGGTTTACGCCGTGTGCTGCAGCCCTGCTTGTGGCGCTAGCAATCCTCTCGACTCGGGGAGCGCAAGCAAGCCCCATCAAAGAAAAATCGCCTAAAGAACAAGTTGCGGCAGCGGTACAAAATGCACGACGGCACCCTGGATCATCTCGCCTGATGATTGTTGGGAACTCTGTTGGTTATGAGCTGGCAGACCAAGGCTTCGCTCCCCTAGACGTAGAGTTCGGTATAGCTACCCTCAATGCATCTGTCATCGCGTGCCACTTCCCAACCGTTGTCCTTGAACGGGGGACCGAGCTCGAGGGAGGAATGCCCGCGAGGGACTGCACTCCCAACTGGTCTAAATCAGTGGCAGAGTTTGACCCCGATATCGTAATGTTGACACTCGGCTCCACGCAGATGGCCGGTCAAAAAACAGATAGGTGGGTAACACCCTGTGACGGAGTTTACGCCGGTTGGATAAATCGAGCCATGGAGGATGCCATTCGCATTCTGACCGCGCGCGGGGCACGCCTGGTACTTACCACGTCCGCATACTCTGACATCTTCTTCCAGGTTCCCTCAGCAGCTCCTTTTACCCGTTGCCATAATGAAGCTATAACTCGTTTTGCAAAGCGTCATCCAGCAGTCGGACTAGTGGATTTGGCTCGCCGCGTATGCCCAAAATACAAAAATTGCTCGGGAAAGGAACAAGGAATTACGCTTCGGCCTGACGGGGTTCACTACCAAGGCGCTGGAGCACTTCTAATTGCGCGCTGGATGATTCCACAACTTGGGCTCCCCAAGAATCCCCAGCCCTCCTCCGGTCCGACGGGTACAGCTAAGCCGTAACTCCAACTCCGCCCGCTGTTGAGATCTCGTAGCATCTTCTCCATGGCCTCAACTCTGGATTCGTCAAACATCACAGACCAAGACACCCGAACAATTGCGTATGGAACCTGCCACCACGACTGCCCTGATTCATGCGGCTGGATTGCAACAGTCGAGAACGGTGTAGCGGTAAAACTTCGAGGCGACCCGGATCATCCGTTTAGTAAAGGTGAACTCTGCCCCAAGGTCAACAACTTTATTGATCGCGCCTACAGCGAAAGCCGTGTGACCAGACCTCTCAGGCGTATTGGCCCTAAAGGCTCTGGCGAGTTTGAACAAATTTCTTGGGCAACAGCGCTCGAGGTGATAGCTGCTCAGCTGCACATGGCTATTGCAACACATGGAGCAGAGGCCGTTCTCCCATTTAGTGGAGCGGGGAACCAAAGCCTGCTCGCGATGGGGTTCCCTTATCGCCTCTGGAATGCGCTCGGAGTAACACGTCTGCAGGGAGCACTCTGTGGAGCGGTGGCCGGTGCTGGTGTTGCGATGACCAACGGCACAAAACTCGCACTCGATCCAGAGGAGTTGGCCCACTCAAAACTAATCATCATCTGGGGAAGCAACACTCGCCTCACCAACCGGCATCTCTGGCCAACGATTGAGGCAGCGCGTGACGGGGGTGCGCGCATCATCGTCATAGATCCAATCCGAACCATTACTGCGGACGCGGCAGACCAATTCATTCAGCCGCTCCCTGGTACTGATGTTGCACTGATGCTCGCCATGATGCATGTAATTATTAATGAGGATCTGCACGACCACGAATGGGTTGAGGCGCATACTCTCGGGTTCGACGAACTCCGCACGCACGTTGCCGATTGGACCCCAAGTCGCGCAGCAACAATATGTGGACTTGCTGAAGATGAGATTGTGGCGCTTGCACGCGAGTACGCAACTACTCGCCCTGCTGCAATACGCACGCTTATTGGCGCAGAGCATAGAGAGCATGGCGGGATGTTCTTCCGCACTCTTGCATGCCTCCCTGCCCTTGTCGGCGCATGGCGCGATCGTGGCGGTGGGTTAGCCCGCAGCGTTGGATCCTGGACAGACCTAGTGATCGACCATGATGCTCTGACTCGCCCCGATCTGCTCGGCAACCGCGAGCCGCGAGTGCTCGACGAGGTTCGCCTTGCTGACATCCTCACCAATACAGAGTTGAACCCGAGTGTGCATGCGCTATTCGTCTGGGGCACTAACCCAATGGTGAGCGTCCCTAATACGGAGTTACTACGCAAGGGGTTTGAGCGCTCGGATTTGTTCACAGTCGTCCATGAACAATTCCTTACTGATACGGCGAGATATGCCGACATCATTCTCCCTGCCACTACTCAGCTTGAGAGTGTCGATGTAACTCCCGCGTGGGGTCACTTGAATCTTGGTTGGAACGAAGCGGCGATCGCACCAGTGGGTGAGTCGATCAGCAACGCAGAGTTTCATCGGCAACTTGCTCGA
>CALQAT020000036.1:0-14908 GCA_943328625.2 Bordetella parapertussis
CGAAATTGGGCCGGAATTTGAGAAATTGGGTAGAGAATCGGTGTAAGGAAGAGCGCTAGTTGCAGTATCAGGGGCAGCCCACTTCGGAGATCGCGAACGTAGACGGTGACTGCAGATACTGTGAGAGAAAATGCAACCGTTGCTATAGCGAGAATTATTATAAGCAACGGAATCCAGTAGAACGTGCTCGATGGCCATCTTCCCGCAGCGAGAAAAAGAAGCGGTAGAAGCGCCGTTGAAGCAAGAGCATCAACTCCCGATGAACAGACCTGAGAGAGCGGAAATACTTCACGGGGCGCGTAGATCTTGTTTAGCAGTGGGTTGCCAACCAAACTTGATCCCGCACTTGAGACTGAACTCGAGAAGAAGGACCAAGCCGTAAGCCCAACATAAAGGAATAGAGGACGCGGCACTCCGCCGGTACTAAAAGTTGAGTTACCAATTCGATTCAAAAGAAAGGTAAACACAAACATCTGTGCGAGAGGTGCGAGAACTGCCCAAGCAAGACCTAGAACTTGCTGACTGTATTGGGACCGGATTTGACGAATAACCAAGCCGACAATGATGTGTCTAGATCTGGCGAGTTCACGCAGAGCGCTACCGACGCGCAGGGCCCGCCGATATCGCCACTCGGGAGGTGGAGATTCAGGAATATGTGGAATCGCTGAAGCCACGTATCTATGCCTTTGGCTTTCTAACGAAGGCGATCTTCTCAAAGAGATGCACCTCGTCTACAGGAATCAATGCATTGGCTGCATCCGGGTAGTCGCGCATCGCATATCGGCGATTAACGCCATCAAGGAGTCCACGGATGAGCGAGACACTTGTTCCGTCCATTCCGGGGGGACCGCCTTCGTATCCGTTAGGCCAATAGGAGGTGTGCATGTCTTCAATCACGTAGTAACCGCCCGGCGCTACTGAATCGTAGAGGCCAGCGAAGGTCGCTAGTACGTGCGATTGCTTATGGCTCCCGTCGTCAATGATCAAATCCCAGGGTCCAAGCTCTGCCAATCTTGCTAGCAAATCCGGATCGCTCTGATCTCCTACAAGAGTGTGAATTCTTGAGCCTGCAACCTCAATTTCTTTGATATCTAGGCCATATATCTGGGCATGTGGAAAGAAATCTCTCCACATTTGGAGTGAACCACCTCTGTAAATGCCAATCTCGAGAACACGACGAGTACCCGATCGAAGCTCGGTCAGATAGCGCTCGTAATGATCCACGTAACCATGCGATATGGCTCCTTTGTCGGATCCGTAGACAGCGGCGAGCCATGAAAGGTTTGATCTGTTCAATCTTCCGAGCAAGTGTCGCACTGCGAGGGTCGGACCTAGTTTCTTCTCGGCCTCAACTCGGGCTTTTATGATCACCCTGTAGATTGTTTTGCGTGCCCGGCTCTCATGCCAACGCGTCATCTTTTTGACTCCCGTGAATCGATACTCGCAAGTTCGGTGCTTGCTCCTAAGGGTTCTGAGCCCTGGAGGTAGCCAAGCAGGGCATCGGGATTAGTTACTAACTGGTGCTGCAGCAGAAGAAAGACTTGCGTATTTCGAGTAAGGATGTGCTTATCTACATCTCCGCGAGCAAAACGAAGCAAGGCTTGCTGAAGCTTGCGGCTGCGTGGTCCCGAGAAACGGAACCTTTTGATGGGGGAACTGACTCTGTGCATAAACGAATGTTTGAAGTCTTGACGAGAAGCATGTTCTCTCCCTGCGCTCCCCAAGTGGAACACAATGTCTCCATAGATTCCGGCCATCATAAAATGGGGATTTCTGGTATTTGTGCGCAGAAGAATACCCCAAGGCAATTGATTCTGCCAAAGGGTGTAGCCGATTCGGATTCCGGTATCTGCAGATTGGCCAGTGCTGCGCAGGAAGGTTCTAAAATTTGGAGTCATGTTCGAATCAGGAGAGAAGGAAGGCGTGAATCTCTCAAAGAAGTCTCTGCGAGCCAAGATGCATGAAGGGTGTGGTAGGGCGACGTCGCCATTCTCAGCACGCAGGATACCCGTTAGCCCGGATTCCTCGGGTGCGGCGTTGACCAATATGTCAACCCATGTATCACTGATTGGAAATGAGTCAACATCAAGTGTGCATATATGGCTTACTCCATCTGAGAGAGCCACTGCGAGCATCGCGTCTAAGTAGTAGCCGTGCTCGCTGCTAGCGCGCAGGGAGGTGAGCGGAGGCTCAACTATTTTTACGTTCGGTCGCTCGCTGATCATTTTCCAAGCCGTCTTTGAGACGCGATTAGCAACTGCATAGAGGGTGTAGGGGACTTTGGTATGCATTTCAATACGATCAAGGTGCAAAGCTAGAAGGGGTATTGCTCCCTCATCTTTTAAGAAATAGACGACGAGGATGCCTAGCCGGCTGACCTCTGAGCCTGGGGCCGTTGCTAACACGATTTGATTTTCTTCATTCATATTTGAGACGTCCTCCTCTCCCGATTTTGCAAGGCGGAACAATGTTAGGACCTGTAGGCTGCGTCACTGTCCAGGATTGGATTGCGTGAGCAAATTTATGGAACATTGCCTCGACCGCAGTCTTTCCTTGATTTGAGGGCGATGATTACCACATCTGGCCGAAGTAGCCCCCGATAGGTTGATCTCCCTAAAACTCGATCTCCTAGTCCTGCGCTCTGATCTACGTTGGGGTTTATGACACGTAAATTGGCGCAGAACTTAGGGACCATAACAACTGACCCATCTGCTTGAAGCTTGATCAAGTTTGCCCGGGTCCCCACAATTCCACGCTTGCCGCGGTGAAAATTGACCCACTCAAATCCACCATTGACCTGAATTGGGCGCCAACCGTTGGCAATTGCGATTTGATCAGCGAGTCTCCATCGGCCTGCGTCGAAGGAAGCGGAGTCAATTGCGAAACTGGTTCCGATAGCAAGTAGAGCAATAAGGGCTCCGGATGTACAAACAACGTGTGAGCGCCTGGGCCGTTGGTCAACCGCTCTGAGAAGCAGGACAGCAATGATTGGTATCGCTGGCAACGCGTAACGGTCGTAGACCTGAACCCCTGTCATCATTGCGATTGAATACGCGCTTATGAATCCAGCAATGGTCAACCCGAGCATGCTTGTAACCGGGTCAGATTTTAATAATCGACGGTCCCTAATTTTGCTCCACAGCTCAACTATTGATGGGACAATTGCAACCAAGAGAGCGACGGCGAGTATCGACGAAGCTACGACTCCAAGATTCCAGAGCGGTCCTGGAATTACATCAGGGCGTTTGCCTGGGAGAACGGCAATTGATAGTGCTCCGTCTCTTATCACGTAGTTTCCGACAAACTGGGCACTTAAGTATTTAGTTGCCGTCACTGCTTGCCAGATAATTGCAAAAACAATTAATAGAACTGAAAGAACTTTAGATGAATCGTATGAACGCTTAATAATTCGAACAGGGCCTGCATAGATCAGCACGGGTGCAAGGAGCAAACCTCCTAAACGTGCAAATCCGGCACCCTTGATAAAAGCGGTACGAATTTGGCGACCATTTGGGATATGCGGTGCTATGGACTTAGGACCCGGAACATGAGACCACCAAATGAAGAAGATGATGATGGTTATAAGCGAAATCGCGCAAGTAATAACTAGAGCAATCGTCGCGGGTTTCCTCTTTGTGCTCGTTGTCGCTAAGAACCCCGCTATCACGATGGCAATTAGTGGCACCACCGCATACTGTCGAATCAGCACGCTATAGGTGGCCACCACAATCGACAACAGAACTAACGGCATCGAGACGGGTCTTCGCTGGAGCGCGACTGTTGCTATCAGCAGTCCAGCGAGCGAGAAGGTGAAGGATGGGACATCGGTCATGTAAGTGGTGGAGAGCACCATCCATAACGGGCTCGCGGAAATGGTAAGGCCAGCAAGAGCGGCGAGACCCCAAGAGAGACCGAGTCTCCTGCTGAGCCAGAGCACACAGAGCAAACCTGTTGCCCCAAGGAAGGCTGTCTGTATCTGCACGATTGTGATCGCGTGCCCCCAGATCGCAGCAATGGGCGCTGCAATCCACAGTTGACCGACGAGCGACATAGATACCCAGTTATTGAACTCCATTCTCCCTGTATCTACCCAGCGAAAGAGTGTGACAAGGTAAGACCAATCATCGCCTCGAGCCACCCCAAGGGCACCCTGCGATCGGGCAATCCAGAGCGGGAGAATCAAACCAATAGCGATCACGCCAATTGTTGCAGCAGTTCCCGGCGCACTCCGACGGAGCAGGCTTACCGGTGCGGCAGGCCTAGCAGCACTCCCCTGAGGATTGTTCGGCACTTGAAGGGATGCCAATCCGGACCAAACCAATCGCTAGTCGCAGCCCGCGTGAACACGCGAGTTCGTGATTAGGATACCCCCGGCCCGGAAGGGATAAGGACCGTTTGCTCAGAGGATCCGCCATTGTCGATTAGGGCGTCGTGAAATCAAACCAGAGCCCTCTGTGTCATGGATGCAGAAACCTCCTGGGCCTTAATGCCCTATTGTCATGCCGCGGTCTTTGGTGGGGGTAGAGCCGGGTAAGTTTTCTTAGTAGCCAGTGTGCCCCAAGGCCACTACACTAAGTGGCAAGGGGTGCGACTCAGAGTGGCACGCCCAGGATATTTTTTAGTTGGAGGATTGAAGAAAGCAGATGAGACCAGCTGATTACCTGAGGATCATTCGACGCCGTTGGTGGGTATTACTCGTCACGGTGGTAATCGCGATGACCTTTGTGATGCTCATGCGCCCGAGTAGTTCGGACGCGGTTGAGAGAAACAAGCCTGGTTTGAGTTTCAAGGCGACCGCCACCCTCATTAATAATTTTGGTGATACCTCTGTGAGGGGGCGCGACTATGACCGTTTAGCGCTCCTGATGACTACGGGTGAGGTACCCCAACGCGTAGCCGACGCGATCGACAAAGTTCGTTGGCCACAGATTCAGGCCGCCGAATCTGCTGCATGTGCGACAACCGGAGAACGTTCTAAATCGTCAAACTGCCCGAGGTCTCGTCGGCCGGTGAAAGCGGGAACTAGTGTGGTGTCACTTGGATACCAAGGCTTCATAAAGGCCTCTGCAGTGCCAGATCCAGCGACTGGTTCATTAGCAATCACCGCTCAGGTTGGGGACGCCAAACTGGCTGCCAAAGTAGCAAATCTCTTCGCCGAGAAGCTAATCGCTTACGTTGATGAACTCGGCCAGAACGAATATTACGAGCGAATTTTTACCCTAACAGTCTCCCGTAATAACGCCGAGACGCTTCTGCGCGAAATTGATTTAAAAATGGCGACCCCGTTGTTAAGCGCATCTGAGTATGACTCGCTTGGTATCCGACGCGAGGCGACTCTCAGAAAGCTTGCGAACTCTGACTATGAGATTTCAGATATTCAAGAAGCTGGCCCTCAGACAAGCGGGCTTGTGACCTTAGAGTCTGCATCTAGAGAGAGCACGACCGTCCTTGTGACTCAGGCTAAGGGCTCGTCGAGTGAGTCCACGGGCCTTCTATATGGGGCTGCATTCGGATTCATAATCGGACTTGGAATTCTTCTCCTTCTTGAGATTCTTAGTGCTCGAATTCGCGATGTTCCTGGTACAGAAGGTGCAGCGCGAATGCCTGTAATCGCAGAAATTCCAGTGATGAACCTTGATAAGTCTCTCCGGTTCCAAATAACTACCGCGGCTGATCCAACTTCATTAATGGCTGAGGCTTATCGCTCCTTCCGCACATCCCTCGTTGCTATGTGGCACCGGCACCCAGTAAATAATCCTTCAGGGAAAACCGGGTCTCAAGACACAGAACCGCTTCCGCTAAGATTGCTGCTGGTGACATCTCCCGGCCCTGCCGAGGGAAAATCTATCTCGGTTGTCAATCTTGCTGCTGCATTCGCGGAGACGGGAATGTCGGTTGTGATTATTGACGGTGACTTCCGTCGTCCGCAGGTGCACAAGTATTTCTCGAATATCACTACCCCTAATCTCTCTGACCTACCGCATCTAGCTACAAGTTCTGATCTTGAGGGAATACTCCAAGAGACCGGAATTCCTAATATTCGATTTGTAGCGAGTGCACCGACCCGAACAGACCCGGGTTCCGCAATTGAGATGGTGAGAGTTGCCTCGAGAGTGGGGAGAGAGATAGCAGATCTTGTGATAGTCGACTCCCCGCCCATTCTGCTAGCCAATGATGCTGCCGAGCTATCCACATTCTGTGATGCCACCATCCTGATGGTTCGCGCTGGGTGGACTAGGCGCGGTGGTGTAGTAGCTGCGTCGGATCTTTTGCGCCGTCTTGAAGCAACCACGGTAGGAATTGTGCTTGTAGGCGCAGAGCATGGAGCTCGTGCTGGTTATTACGGTTATTACGGTTATTACGGTTACGGGTATGGATATGCTCACCCAGGAGAAGTCCCCAAAATGTCGCGGCTCTTCCCATGGCGTAAGCCCACAAGGGGAGAAGGTACGGTTCGGCGGCAACCTGACTCCAAGCAGGTTGGCGTCGGTGCATCGATTCAAGGGGAATCTTCCTCTAGTGAAGCCTTCGACGACACGAGTGCCTGACTCTAACTAGCGAGGTTCTGGGCGTGGCAAAAGCCTCTGCTGTCATTAAGCAATCGCCTGAAGTGATCTCTCGATCTGGCCCCTTCGGTGTTGTAATTCTCTCTAAAAACGATCTTGAGCCGCTCCTGCTTGAAGGCTCTGCATGCTTTGTTTGGGAGCTTCTTGCTGAGTGGTCTACAGCTGCATCAATATCGCAACAGTTAGCCGATTCGTTCGGAGAAGATCTTGCCAACCTCTCAAGAGATGTTGAGTTGCTGATTGAGGAGTTGATCGCCACAAACGCGGTCGTCGTCTCGTGACTGCACAGGCACCCCGGGATCAACCCACAACGCTAGGGATTGTTGCGTCTCATGGTCTATGGGATGTTTTAGGCGAGGACACTCGGCTGAATCGCGCAAGCATTGATGCAATCTCTGAGGCAGACTGGGTAGAGATTCATCGAAGTCTGATAACCGAGCGGCTTAGCCCACTAGCTTCTTACGCTATAGAGCAAGGTTCACTAAGTGCTTCAGATTCTCAGAGGCTTGAGATCTTCGCTGATCACAAGAGTTCAATGAGCCTTGCGTTAGTTCTTGAGAGGCGACTTTTAGAGATCTACTCGCAGATGACTCTTGCTGGTATCGATGCTCGGGTGCTCAAGGGACCCGCGGTCGCGCATTTGGATTATCCAGATCCTTCATGGCGCGCTTTCGGTGATATTGATTTATTAGTCCCTGCCGATTCATTTGAAGCTGCTTCTCAGATTCTTAATTCGGCTGGAGCGCGTCGTCGATTTGCCGAGGTCAACAAAGGCTTTGATAGTCGTTTTGGTAAAGGTGCCTGCTTCGCCTATTCAGATGGGCTTCAGATTGACCTTCATCGCACTATTAGCGCTGGTCCCTTTGGTCTCTCTGTCGATCTGGATGCTCTCTTCGCCAGTGTTGATGAGTTTGAGGTTAGGAGTGTCAAAGTCCGAACCATTTCGCGCCAGCATCGATTTATGCATGCTTGCTTTCACGCGGCTCTCGGCGATGCATCGCCTCGTCTTGTTGCACTTCGAGATGTCGCACAGATGCTGTTGGTAAACCAAATCGATTTGGAGCAGGCAACCGTGTTAGCCAAGGAATGGAGGGCCGAGGTTGTGCTCGCTCGGGCTATCTCTCTTGCCTGGGATCGGCTTGATCTACCCCCCGGTGACCCCTTGGCCTGGGCGAATTCGTACCTACCAAGTAAATATGAGGCTCGAGCAATGAGGGCCTACACCTCAGAGAATCGTTCTTATGCAACTCAGGTAGCGGCGGGTGTGTCCGCAGTGCCTGGAATCGCTGGCAAACTTGCGTATATGCGTTCCCTGCTCCTACCCAGCCGCCAGCACTTAGCCGGACGCGATTTTTCTTATTGGTCGCGCTTCAAGCGTGGCCTAGCGGCACTGCGCGAGTCGCGAAGCAGAGCATGACAACACTTCCCCCATCCTCCGCCCCCGGGCAAGATCCTGCGTCGCTGTCGCTTGGAACTGTTGACTCAGCGACTCTTCTAAAACGACCTTGGCTGGCGCGCGTCGCCATGGTTGCCGGATATGTAGCAATTGGTGTCGCGTTAGTGATATCAATTGCTAGTTCCTCTATTGAGTGGGCGATAGCAGCGGTAGACATGCTCGTATTGTTAGGCATCACGCATTTGATTGCTCGACGGCTCGCCCAATACGACCGTAACAACGAGACTTACTTGCTTGTTATGGCCGGATTCTCAATGAAACTCGTTGGGTCCCTGCTGCGTATGTTAATGACTTCAGTTTTTTACTCAGGTATCGCTGATGCGAACGAGTATGACTTGTGGGGCACATTCTTGGCACCAAGTTACCGAACTCTTAACTTCTCTTACGATGTTGGGCCTTTCAGTGGTACGGGTTTTCTACGTACAATCACAGGCGTCCTATATGCAGCGACGGGTCCTTCAAAGCCTGGTGCGTATATGTTCTTTGGCTGGTTCGCATTCATCGGTGCGCTCTTACTATGGCGAGCGTTTATGCGGGCCGTTCCGGAAGGGGATGCTCGAAGGTACGCAATCTTGGTTTTGTTCCTACCCTCGATGATTTACTGGCCTTCTGCTCTAGGTAAAGATGCCTGGTCAGTTTTTAGTCTCGGTTTAATTGCATATGGCGTTGCTAGGGTCATGACTAAGGGGGCTTTTCTAGGATTTCCGATTGCGGCGATCGGACTCCTGAGTGCCGGGCTGCTTAGACCGCATGTAGCCCTCATTACCTTCATTGGGATGGTGCTCGCAGCGGGGCTAGGGAAGTCACGTAGCTCTTCAGCGCGCGCTCCCTTTGCGAGGATCGTGGTTTTTGGCCTCCTCTTTGTTTTAGGGACGGTGCTCGTTGCCCAAACCTCTGAGTTTTTTGGTGTTTCGGGCCTGAACCAGGAGACAGTCAACTCAACTCTTCAAGATGCGGAGGGCCGGACCTCGAAAGACGCTGGTTCTACGTTTACTCCCGTAAGCGTCACGAATAATCCTGCAAACTTCCCGCTCGCCACGGCGACCATCCTCTACCGGCCGTTCCCCTTTGAGGCAGATAACGTCCAGTCGTTTTTGAGTGCCAGCGAGGGAATATTCCTGCTGTGGCTTACCTGGAAATCGCGACGGAGGCTTCGAAATCTCTGGAATCAGATGAGATATTCGCCTTATGTTGCATACTCATTCGGAATTTTACTGCCATTTATCTATGCATTCTCAGCATTCTCCAACTTCGGGATTCTCGCGAGGCAGCGCGTTCAGGTAATGCCGTTTTTCTTGGTTTTGCTTTGTTTGCCAGAGCGAAAAGTAACGCCGCGCGAGGAGTTCAAACCCCTTGACCCTTCTTCGCTAGTTGCTCCTCGAGAAAATCCTTATGAGAATCAAGTCGCGCCAAATCCATATGCCGCGCACGAAGCAGAGCAGCATGCGATCGACAACCCGTACGAGCGTTTTCAAGACGACACGCAACCTCGAAAGGGGCGCTTTCGCCGTGGGTGAGCGCGTTCGCACCCGGCTTCGGTCTCAAGACTTTGCCGCCACCTCTAGAACCTTCAATCTCCTTGGATTCTCTGCGTGTGTTCGCTCTGACGCAGATTTAGTAACTGAGCTTGTTGAGCTTTTATGGGCTCCTCTACTAAGCGATATGGAGCCTGAGCATGTATTTACCGTCACGCAGACCCCACCTGATTTTAACGGAATCGTCACGTGGCACCTACACCTTGATGCTCTCCATGTTGTCTCTGCGCCAGCTTTATCAATCGTCTTATCTCACCTCCTATGGGAGGCCAACCGGCAGGCCCTAGAGAACACGCCCGGCCATGCGCTTCTCCATTCCGCCGCAGTAACGAGTGGCGACCATGCTGCGATCATTGTTGGCCCACAGGGGAGTGGTAAATCCACTCTTGCAGTCGCCTTGGTCGCGAGATACGGGCTCGGTTACCTAACAGACGAGGCTGTCGCGATTGCTCCCGATGGATTGCCCAATGGATTAATGGTGCAGCCTTACGCTAAGTACATCTCCGTTGGTGCGAACATCGGCGAGTTGCTCCCGGAGGTATCTCCCATCTCTGATCCTGCACTGCTCGCTTTCCTCGGAGAGTTGGTCCTGGTTCCAGCTTCTTCGCTGAGAGAAGGGTCAGTCTCTGCGGCTGCACGCCCTTCGGTGGTTGTGCTCCCTACATATATACCAAATGCGCCTACAAAAATAGAGGTTCTGACTCCAGCGGCTGCGTTGCATGGTGTGGGTCAGCACTCCTACCATCTCGCTCGAGATACGGGTCTAGTCATGGAGACGCTCGCCGCAGTCACGTCAGGTGCGCGCTGCGTTGCGTTGACTAGTGGAGATTTGGACGAAGCGTGTCAGGTCATGCTTGATTTATTAGGGCATGAATCTCCGAGGCAGGCATCTTGAGTAATCCCCGATCGTCACCTCTTGTGCATGCTCAATATTTTGATGGTGAGGCCGTGCTTGCGCTTGGCGACGAGTTGCATCTGCTCAACCCTGTCGCTGCCCTTGTGTGGCAGTGCTGCGATGGTGCTTCAAGTGCAGGTGAGATTGCAGAGGATTTAGCAGAGGTATTCGGGGCCGATCCCGGGGCCCTTCAATCTGACGTACTGCAGGCGATAGGCGAATTTAAATCTGCTGGGCTGCTTGTCCCAGACGAAGACGGAGCAGGGGCTAGTCAGACACTCTCGCGTGTACTAACAGCGTATGACCTCGACTGCGAGAGCTGCAAGGAGGCCCAGCCCCGTGCTTTTAGAACAGTCTTAGAGTTTGGAGGACACCTCGTGGTCATTGGATTCGATACTGAGGCTGCCTGCATTTCTGTTGAGGCTGCATTCTCGAGTTACGTAGTCGCCCGTAGCGACATACCAACAGTTGCCCACGATGCGCGTCCGGCCTTCTCGTTAACTCTTGCGACTAGTGACGTCGATGCGCGCGGCATGAAGCCGTTGCATCTGCTGTATCGAGGCGGGGATGTATTGGTTTCAGGGAGAAATGCTTCGCGAGTTCTCAACGCGCTCGCGCCTTACCTAGCGCTCCATGGGGACCTAAGTGGAGCAGGTGTTGTTGCGATTCCCGGACTAGTTGTTGCTCAAGCAGGGACGAAGCCGGGAGAGCCTGTGATGCTTCTGCAGGCGGCCGCGAGATTGACTGGTCGGGAGCAACGGTTGGCGAAGGCGGGAATCATGGTCGCCGACTCGCCTGCGATCTGGCTTGATCCGGTCACCAACGAAGTTGTGGTCGGCGCCCCTGGAGTCTCCTTTGACTCGCGTTCTCTAATGAGCCATGCCGAGGGATATCCGCAACTCGGAGCGGACATCTCGCTTCTCTCCTCGGGTAGGTACCCAGTTCACGCAGTCTCCGCACGCGGAGCACATGATCCGCTTAGCGTATTGCTTGCATTTGCTCCGCCGAATGAGGGTTGGCCTTTGGCGGAGAGTGCGTTAGAGGCACTCGACGCGCTATTAGACCGAGTAGAGATTATTGAGGGTAACGACATCAGAGAATAGAGCCCGCAATTGGTAGGGAGCGAGTGCTACGGAGCGGTTCCACCACATTTGCGGTTGTTGCGCAGGGCGATGATTTTTCTATTCGCTCCCAACGGCGAGCGGTATGTTCGCATCGCTATCAAATCCTCGATTTGAGTATCTCGCAGTTGAGGATCACTAGCGAGTGAGACGCACAAAGGTGCGACATACTTAGAGCGGTTGATTTTTCGCTCGGACTCTTTGTCAGCGAATAATCCACCTTTCTGACGGTGCCATGAGATCCATTCGAAGCCACCATCAATGTGTAATGGATTGAATCCTTTTGCCACCGCATCCTGGGCAACTAGCCATCGAGTCGCGTCGTATCGAGCTGAGTCAATTCCCCAGATCATTCCTAGCGAGGAGAGGAGGAGGATGCATGCTAAGAGCCCTGAGACTCTTACTGGACTTCGGGGCGGCTGTGTCGAGTCCCCAAAAGAAGTAGAGCGCAGCATGAGGAGCGCCACTAGGGGCAGCCCTGCGATCACATAGCGATCAAATATTGGGAACCTGTTAATCTGGAGTGCATCGGTACTTATATATGCGGCAAATAGCCCTGCAAGGGTGATGCCAAATAGTGCAGAGATTGGGTCAATGTTCCATGCATTCTTTGAGTCCGGATCCTTTCTATTGCGGTAACGGTTCGAGATCTCTTTGAGGGCAGGTACCACCACCAAACAAATCAGAATTGCACCAACGGATCCAATTGCGACAATCATCAGCCACGCGGGTTTGGATATTAAGTAAGGGCGCGTCCCTGTCTCAAGAACGTCATCCCCAAGAATTCCTCGAGGATGCATGTAGTTGCCGACAAATGCGTCGTCGCCAAGTGTGGCCGAAGACCCTGCAAGCCCAATTGCGAGACCAAGGCTCAGAGCGATTGTTATTGCTTTGCTTGCCTCCCAAGCGCGCTTAGTGATGCGCACCGGCCCCGCATACGCAATCACCGGCATTAGCAGTAAGCCGCAGAGTCTTAAATAGCCGATTCCTCGAGCCGATGCCTCCCGGATGGAACCAGCAGAGGGATGAATAGGTGCTCCCTGCAAGGGATCGGGAATATGAGACCAAAATATGATTATCGCGATCACAGAGATGATTGACAACAACCCAACGGTCATTGTGGCGCGCATCAAAACATAGTTTTTTTCGCGCCTTGCTACTAAAGCAAACACAATCAGAGTAGCGACAAGGGGCACGATCGCAAACTGTCGGATTGAGCAACCGGCCACACCGAGCGCTGCCGCGGCAACAAGCCAATGCATTCTTTTTTTAACACCGAGAATCCCTTTTGCTGCTGCGGATAACATCAGCGTTTGTAACGTGAAGGTTGGGATGTCGGTCATGTAAGTGGCGGCTAACCCGATCCATATTGGGCTGAGAGTCATGGTGACTGCGACCAGTAGAGCAGCAGAGCGATGTTTTGTGACCCTGATCCCCAGAAAGTAGAGAGACGCCAATCCAATTGCGCCAATCAAGGCTGTCTCAACGTGGACCGCTGCTATCGAGTGATGAGCCATGAGCGCAACGGGGGCCGCTATAAGAAGTTGGCCAACAAGGGTCATTGAGACCCAGCGGTTGAAGCTGAGGCCATTGCCGTCGATCCAGCGAAAAAGGGTCGTCAAGTAGGACCAGTCATCCGAACGCGGAATGCGAAGGGCCCCTGATGATTGTGCAATCAATAAGGGAATGACTGCACCAAGGGTGATGAGAATGACCAAGGCGCCAACGTCGAATAATCTCGAGCCAGAACCTGATTTGGGTCCCTCTTCCTCGAGTCTTGATTGGCTGCTCATATCCCCAACCCAGGCTGTAGAGATCTAGCGATTATTGGCAAGGTGGAGATTCTAAAGCTCTGAATCTGGGCGTGGGTCGCCTGAATGGATTCATATGGATTCGCTGGTCTTGGGGGTCTCGGTGGTGTGGCGCCGATTCGGCGGGCGATTCGCTGTGGCGCCGATTCGGCGGGCGATTCGCTGTGGCGCCGATTCGCCGAATCCGCGAATCTTGCTCCGTTATGGCCCGAGGCCCGGGTAGCCTCGCCGCCGTGGCCCGTCGATCAACTTTTGTGAACCTCGCACGCAATGCGCTGCGCCCCTCCTACCTCCCCGTGATGCTGCGCAAGATAAAAGCTCGCCTGCGCCCGCCGAATAAGGACGAGGCTCTGGCATGGGCATCCGAGCATGCTGAGTCGGTAGAGATCTTCGGCGAGTCGCTTGACCCCGAGCTCTGGGCTGAGGCCAACCATTGGGCAGATGGCTTCGAGCCCCAGGCGCAGTCGATTCTCTCCACAATTGGGGTGCCCCTTGGCGGTGGCGGTCATCATCGCCTTCTCTATTTCCTAACTCGATTTACGATCCCAGAGACAGTTCTTGAGACGGGTGTCGCTGCGGGGTGGTCCTCGGCGGCCGTCCTCTCAGCCCTATCAACAAACGGCTCAGGCTCACTGTGGTCTAGCGACTTCCCATACTTCCGGCTTGATAACCCTGAGCGTTACGTTGGGTGCGTAGTACCGGAAGCACTGCGCGACGGGTGGAACCTCTATCTCAAGGGTGACCGCTCCAACTTGGCCGAGATTCTCCCGCAATGTGGAGCGATCAGTCTCTTCCACTACGACTCGGATAAGTCATACGACGGGCGAACATTCGCTATGGATGCTGTCGCTTCTCACCTAACGCCGGAGTGCGTGATTGTCTGTGACGACATCGACGACAACACATGGTTTCGCGACTGGGTTTTAAAGCGCGGTGGGGCGTATCGAGTATTCGAACGCGGCGGAAAATACGTAGGCCTTGTAGGGCTCTAGAAACCCCACTAGCAATCTGCTCGAGCGGTTAGAGGATCTCGCCGCTGAATTCACGCCCGCGCAGTATGGCCTTGGCATCGAAGATCAATGTTGAGTGCTCGCAGATCACATCGGGATCAAACTCGAGATGGTCCACAAGCAGCACAACAAGGTCCACTGCTGCAAGCGCCTCCGGACCAAACTCCTCTAGCCTCAGATCAAACCCGGGGGCGAATACGGCCGGGATGTGCGAGTCGCAAGCACTTAAATCGGCTCCGAGGGCTGCGAGTCGCTCTGCAACCTTTACCGATGGCGATTCACGCCAATCTGAAGTCCCTGCTTTATAGGCCATACCGAGAAGCAGTATCTTGCTTCCTTTTACAGAGCGCTCGCTCTTGTTCAGCATCGAGACAATACGGCTAACTACGTAGTCGGGCATGTGCTCGTTTACATCGTTAGCGAGTTCGACAAAGCGGAATGCATGCCCCGATTGCCTACGCACCCGCCACGAGAGGTAGGAGGGGTCCACCGGCAGGCAGTGCCCACCTACACC
>CALQAT020000037.1:0-14700 GCA_943328625.2 Bordetella parapertussis
ATTGCGAGATTTACTCCAAAGATCGCAATGAGCGCTACATAATCGGTAACTCCATTGAGCTGGAGAATCAGAACAATCATGATTGACGACGAGAGCGAATACTCAACCCACCTGAAAATATTGATGTTCTTCTTCAATCCGGCTTCGTACCGCGCAAACATTGCGGGCGTACTGATCAGGAAGTGAAAGAACGCAGAGAGCGCCAAGAAGGCGACAATCATGTATGCAAGATTTATGTTGAAGAGATTTACCGGCTCTGCAAAGCTTCCGGTTCCAGGAGCGTCGGTCATATAGGTCGCGTTTACTGGAAGCGAGAATGATCTGGAGAGCAGCAGAATTCCTATAAGTGAAGCAAGATGAAGGAATCCAGCACCGATGTTTAGTCTTCGAAGTTTTGCTATCTCTGTATCCATTTGAGTCTCCAATTCGTTTGTATTAGTGGTCGCGTTGGCGTTCTTTAAGCGCGCGTGCCGTGTCCCTGTTTGCATCGCGCTCGGCAAGTGCATGGCGCTTGTCGTATGAGCGCTTTCCTCGCGCTAGCCCAAGCTCGATCTTGGCGCGTCCATCCTTGAAGTAAACGCGCATCGGGACAAGCGTAAGCCCTTTCTCCTGAGTTCGTAATGAGATCTCAATTATTTCTTTGGCATTGAGCAGCAGTTTGCGACGTCTAACCGGATCATGCTCGCCTTGTGAAAATGAATACTGCTGGACATGCATCCCATACATCCAGACCTCGCCGTTCTCAACCCGTGCGTAGGCATCAAGAAGATTGGCCCGACTCTCACGAATGGACTTGACCTCGCTTCCGAGCAGGACAATCCCGCACTCCCAAACATCGAGGATCAGGTAGTCGTGGCGCGCTTTTCGATTCGTAATGACGATCTGGTCGCCCCTTCGAGACATAGGGGCGACGTTACCGGACTCCAAGGTAAAAACCTGCGAGCAGCATCTCGCCCCAATCTCGGGGTGGATTGGCGGACGAGGCGCTTATCTCACCAGAGAGGTTGCCATTAGCGCTACCTTTGGCGGCGTGGCATTCACCGGAACCCCAACCCTGCGCCTGACGAGGTCAGATCACGAGCGAATCCTCGCAAGTTGCTACGACGGGCTACCGAATGAGGCCTGCGGACTCCTTGGAGGCCCTGCCTTGGGGGCACTTGAGGAACCTACTGGCGTCGTAACGCAAGTATTCCCAACTAGCAACGTCGATGCTTCATCACTTACCTACACCGTTGATGGCAAAGAGATGCTGCGAGCCATGCGCTCCATGGATGAGGTTGGGGAGGTCTTGGTTGGCTGCTGGCACTCGCATACCCACACTGAGGCCTACCCATCGCCAACCGATGTGCGCACTGCGGCGGCCAACCCAAATTGGATCTATGTAATCGTCTCGCTCAAGCCAGAGCACGGGCAGCCGGTACTGCGCGCATACCGAATGCGCGATGGTGTAATAGCAGAGGTCGCAGTCGACGTAGTCGGTTAGTGCAACGATCTGGCCCGGCGCGATGTCAGAAATAATTTGGCGAGAATAGGGATTAGAGAAGGTCTCACGTGGCTAATCGAGAATGGCCTGATGACTTCGCTTGGGGGACAGGCGCATCGTCTACTCAGAGTGAGGGTGCCTCGGAGTTTTCAGATTGGTATGCATGGGAGCGCAACGGCAATGCGCCGCTCTCCCGAGATGGAAACGATTTCGCCACGCGTTACGCAGAGGACTTTCGCCTTCTATCGAGTCTGGGCCTAACCCATCATCGCCTCTCAATCGAATGGGCTCGAGTCGAACCATCCGAGGGAGTGCATGATCGATCTGCAATTGCCCATTATCGAGATGTACTCGAGGCAGCCCGTGATGCGGGGATTAGCGCATGGGTGTGCCTGCATCACTTCACCCTCCCGATCTGGTTCGCCGAGAAGGGTGGTTTCTTAGTCGATAGCAATCGAACTAAATATTGGACGCGACATGTTGAGTTCATAGCTGAGACATTTGGAGACCTTGTTGCAGGGTGGCAACCTATAAACGAAACTAATTACTACCCAACCGCTGCATATCTCGGGCGCGGTTGGCCCCCTGGGCACACCGATCTTGATGAGTGGAGCACTGCAAGCGAGCAGACTCAACTTGCAACTGCGGAGGCCGCAGTGCTCTTAAAGAATACGGGTGCTCCCGTTGCTTCAATCTTTGGACTCTCCACACTTGAGTTGTTGGATGACAAACCTGAGTCGATGGCTTTCGCTGAGCGTTTCTATAGCGCTAATTGGTCTGCTGGGCTCGGGCTATTCAGAAATGGTGCTCTACGTATTGGGAATCGTCCCCCGATTGAGCGGCCTGACCTTGCTGGTTCGTTTGATCTAATTGGCTTCTCGTATTACTGCGCTATGGGTGTGCGCGATGGTGAGCTCGCGTTGTACCCAGAATCCGATACGCGATCACCATTGGGGTACTCAATCTGGCCTGACGGACTAGCGCTAGTTCTAGACCGTCTGCATGAGGAGGTTCCAGAGGCGCCATTGCTTATAGCGGAGTATGGAATCGGAACTGCCGACGACGAAGCGCGCTCTGCGTATTTGGCAGCAGGGCTCGATATCACCCACGCCGCTGTGGAGAGAGGGATCGATATCCGTGGATTCTTTCACTGGACGGCGGTCGATAACTACGAGTGGCTGCATGGCTTCGACCTTGAGTTTGGGATCATTACTAAGGACAGAATCGTCAAACCCAGTGCCAAGATCCTTAGTCGGGAAATTCTTTAGAAAATCTTCGAAAATCTTGAAACCGCCCTTGTAATTGTCACACCCCTAGTTTATAATCGAACATATGTTCGATAGATTGGATCAACTCACCACAGAGCTCGAGGCCTGCTTTGCCTCCATGGAGGTTGATTGCTTCGATGCTGCCCGGGCTGCCCGGTTGGTCGGTTCCGGGGAGCGCGTCCGGCGTCTTGGGGATGCGATCCGCACTATCGGGGTTGGGCAGGTAGAGCGCACCAATGGCTGGAAAGGCCAAGGCGCTAAGACGATTTCAGAGTGGCTAGCTACTGAAACTGACTGCGCTCACTATGAGGCGCAATCTGTAGTTGTGCTCGCTGGTCAACTTCAGCACTTACCTGAAACTCAAGCTGCACTGCGCTCAGGGGCGCTCTCTGGCACTCAGGCTGTAGAGGTAGCGCGTGGTGCGATCGTTGCACCTAATACGGAGACGCAACTCTTGAACCTCTCAAAGCATGTGACGGTGCGCGATCTGCGAGATGCATCTTCACGGGTAGTCGCAGCAGCCACAGATGAGGCAGCACGCCACAAACAGATACATAAATCTCGTTTCTTAAAATCGTGGCGAGACCCTGATGGTGCGTTCATCATTAAAGGGCGCATGACAGTTGCTAATGGTGCGCTAGTAATGGCAGCACTCAAGCCAATACAGGATGAGATCTTTAGGTCCGCGCGCAAGAGCGGCGCACATGAAAGACCTGAGGCATACGCCGCTGACGCTCTAATGGCACTCTGTGAGAAGGCAACCAACGAGCACCCGAGTGAAAGCCCCACAAAAACGACTCGCCCTCAGGCAGTGATCAATATTCGTGTCGACATAGATGCGCTTAAGCGAGGACATACCGAGCACGGTGAGGTATGCGAGATCGCCGGAGTTGGTCCGATACCAGTCTCTACCGCTACTGAGTATTTGGGCGAGGCATTCTTAAAGTTGCTCATTCTCGATGGCACCGACATAAGAACGATTGCTCATATGGGGCGCGCATTACCAGCAAAACTCCGCACGGCCGTCGAGGAGCGCGACCGCGTCTGCCAAGTACCAACCTGTGACATGAGTCTCGGACTAGAGATAGATCACATCAAGCCATTCGCTGAGGGTGGTGCTACAAGTCTCGAGAACCTTGTGAGGCTCTGCAAACGACATCACCTTCAAAAAACACATGATGGATATCGACTCATCAAGATCGAAGCCAATAAGGGTGAGATTGGGGTGGAGAAGGAGGCCAGGTGGGATTGGAGAGCGCCACCGGATTTAAGGAACACGGGGTAGAGGAGTGAGGGCCTCGCTTCTGCCCGAATTCCGACCTTTGGGGTCGGGGTTGTAGTCTCTTGCACATGTCAGTAGATGTTCGTCTCCCAACCCTTCTGCGTCAATATACCGATGGCACGGCCTCTATCTCGGTTGAGGGAGGCACAATTGGCGAGGTATTCACAGCCATAGTTGCGCAGTACCCCGGGCTCGGTGGACAACTAGTCGACGACTCTGGCGCACTTCATAAGTTTGTAAATGTCTATGTAAATGATGAAGACATCCGTTACCTCGATTCATTGGCCACCCCGGTGGTAGCAGGCGACGTGGTCTCGATTCTCCCCGCCGTTGCGGGCGGCTGAACCGATAAGCGGCAGTAATGGCTAGGTACGAGAGCATCCTCGACCTCATAGGTAACACGTCGCTTGTAAACATTGACCCACTCTCGCCGAATCCAAACGTGCGCATGTTCGCCAAGTTGGAGGGGCAGAACCCGGGTGGCTCGTCTAAGGATCGCATCGCCAAGAAGATGATTGAGATGGCTGAGGCTGACGGCACCCTGAAGCCTGGAGCAACGATTCTCGAGCCATCCTCCGGTAACACGGGTATCGGACTTGCATTAATCGCACGCGTTAAGGGCTACAAACTTCGCGTTGTAATGCCGGAGAACGTCAGCCCTGAGCGTCGACAACTTCTTGAGATTTTCGGTGCAGAGATTACAAATAGCCCAGGTGAAGAGGGAAGCAACGGCGCAATACGTCGCGCTCAAGAGATTGCAGCGGATGACCCGAGCTACGTATTCCTCTACCAGTACGGTAACCCAGCGAATCCTCTCGCTCACTACGAGGGTACGGGCCCAGAGATATGGCGCGACTGCCCCGAGGTCGATACTTTTGTGGCGGGCCTCGGAACAAGTGGAACGCTCATGGGAGTGGGCAAGTATCTCAAAGAGCAGAATCCAGCTATCCAAGTAGTCGCTGTAGAGCCGCCAGCAGGCGAGCAGGTCCAGGGGCTTCGTTCGCTCGATGACGGTTTTGTGCCCCCCATTTTTGACTCCTCACTAATAGACCGCCGAATGATTGTGCGCCCGCGCGAATCAGTTGAGTGGTTAAGGATCCTTCTTAACAAGACCGGAATCTTCTCCGGCATATCCTGCGGTGCCGCAGTTGCAGGTGCAGTGAAGGCAGCTGAGCGCATGGATAGCGGCACAATTGTTGTTGTCCTCCCGGATGGCGGCTGGAAGTACCTATCCTCAGGTGCATGGACCGACGACCTTGATGTGGTCGTCGATCGCGCAACGCGCATCAACTACTGGTGAGCCGCCCAATGCCCGCCGATGCAGAGTCGGTAACCCTTGCAGCAAAAGCACTTAGAGCAGGCGAGATCGTGGCATTCGCAACGGAGACCGTCTACGGACTCGGTGCTGATGCATCTAATGAAGAAGCAGTTGCAAAGGTATTCAAGGTAAAGGGTCGCCCCGGCGATCATCCGCTAATCGTTCATCTCCTAACAGTTGATGAGATCGACGAATGGGCGGTCGAGATATCCGAGGAAGCACGTGATCTTGCTTACGCTTTCTGGCCTGGCCCTTTAACGATTGTCTTCAAGCGTTCATCAAAGGCGAGCGACTCGGTAACCGGTGGACTCGAGACGGTTGCTCTTCGCGTCCCATCGCACCCTGTTGCTCGTGCTCTGCTTACTGAGTTTGGCGGAGCAATAGCGGCTCCAAGCGCTAATCGATTTGGGAGAGTAAGCCCAACATCAGCAGAGGCAGTATGCGAAGACCTCGGAGATGATATTGAGATCGTCCTCGACGGTGGGCCATCACGCGTAGGGCTCGAGTCGACAATCATCGACTGCTCGGGCGATGAGATCACAGTCCTGCGGCCAGGGGGAGTCACTCTTGATCGCATCGATGAGGTACTCGGCTACGCGGTATCGGTAGGCGGCGAGACTCGCGCACCAGGGACCCTTGAGGCTCACTACGCACCTAACGCTCGCGTGGAGATTGTCACAGCGCGCGATGCTCCACAGATCGCACGCGATCACTTAGAGAACGGGCGCAAGGTAGCGCTTCTTGCCCCGCCTCCGGTCCCTATCGGATTACCTACCGCCGTCGGTGTACTCGAGCCCCCTGAGACCGATGAGGAGTACGCGCGCGTTCTCTACGACCGCCTCCGTGCAGCGGATCACCACGGGATTGATGTTGTCCTTGCAGTACTGCCTGTGGGTTCTGGCATCGGAGTTGCAGTTGTAGACCGCTTGACCCGCGCCGCTGCCACAAAGTGACTCTGTAGCGTCGCGACTCGCAGCGTTATAAGCACTACCGTTTAGCCCAATGACCAAAGCAGCGCCGCTAGATACTCGCCCTATCGGCGTATTCGACTCCGGGCTCGGTGGCCTCACGGTTCTGCGCTCGCTCATTGATCTAGTTCCCGGCGAGTCGCTTGTTTACTTCGGCGATACCGGTCGCTTTCCTTATGGCCCGAAGCCTGCTGAAGAGGTTCGCGGGTACGCACTAGAGATCTCGGACCTACTTGTCGAGCGTGGAGTCAAGATGCTCGTGGTGGCTTGTAATAGTGCCGCCTCTGCAGCGTTAGAGGACCTGAAAGCGCGCTACGACATTCCGGTAATCGGAGTCGTGAGCCCTGGAGTGCGCGCTGCTGCGAAGGTGACCGAGACGCGACGTGTTGGTGTAATCGGCACTGTGGGCACGATTAACTCGGGCGCATATCAACGTGCGGCGGAGACATCAGGGCTCGATTTAACCTGCCAAGCCTGCCCCGGATTCGTTGAGTTTGTAGAGGCCGGGGATGTTGACTCAGATGAGGTGATCAAACTTGCAGAGAGACTCTTGGAGCCGGTGCGCTCTGCGAACGTTGATACGTTAATTCTTGGCTGCACTCACTACCCACTCCTCGCTCGGAGTATTGCCAGCGTTATGGGTCGGGGTGTGACGCTCATCTCAAGTGCTGATGAGACTGCATTCGAGGTAATGGGGCGTCTAGAGGTTGGCGACTCCATTGTGGGCCAAGAGTCGAGGTCGGGCGCTGTACCTGAGGCCCGCGGTTCGCACGTGTTTATTACATCTGGCGATACGGCTACCTTTATGGAACTAGGGGCACGGTTCTTAGGCCCAGAGGTTGCAGATGTTGAGGCGCATAAATGGAGTTAGTAGTTCTTGGTGTATCGGGTTCCTACCCAAGCGCAAGAGGCGCGTGTAGTGGATACTTGGTGCGTACCGCGGAGGCAAATCTCTGGCTCGACTGCGGAAACGGCACCCTTGCAACCCTTCATGAATACTGCGATCCAGGGGATATTGATGCCGTCGTCATCACTCATGAGCACCCAGATCACTGCGCAGATATTTACGGGCTGCACGTTGCTTGGCGTTACGGACTTGAACGCTCTGGCCTCCCCGTATTCGCACCGAGTGGCGCAGAGCAGCGTTTAGGTGCACTCGTCTCTGGTTGGGGAGGGGTATTCGACTGGCGTGTAATTGAGGAAGCAGCCCCGGTTGAGGTCAAGGATGCTCGCCTCGACTTTCGACGCACGGATCACCCAATCCCGACTTTCGCGGTTGAGGTCTCATCCGATGCGACCCGCCTTATTTACACTGCTGATACTGGACCGGGGTGGAGTGTCGAGTCTTTTCCTCACGGTGCTGACCTTGTACTCGCGGAGGCCAGTTACCTGCACTCTGATAGGCGAACCAATATGCATTTGAGCGCGAACGAAGCGGGGGAGATGGCTAGAAACTCCAGCGCCGGGGCGCTAATGCTTACTCATCTGTGGCCCACAGTGGACTCGATCGAATCTCTACATGAGGGATCCGAGGCATTTGGGGCACCAGCCACTCTTGCTACGCCGCGTCTCGTGACTAACGTCTGACGAACTAACCACCTCGAAAGGACCCCAATGGGTATTCGCCACGATGGCCGCGAGCCAGATCAACTCCGTGATGTCACCTTCACTCGTGACTTTACTGAGCTTGCACTTGGCTCAGTATTAGTTGAGTTTGGTCGCACGCGGATTCTCTGCACAGCCTCAGTAGAGGACCGCGTACCGCCGTGGCTCCGTGGCAAAGGACGCGGCTGGGTAACCGCCGAGTACTCAATGCTCCCAGGTTCTACACCCGAGCGGGTCTCACGCGAGGCAGCAAAAGGAAAACAATCTGGCCGCACACAGGAGATTCAGCGCCTAATCGGGAGATCGCTTCGCGCTGTTACTGATCTCGTGGCGCTTGGTGAGTTCCAGATCACAGTTGACTGCGATGCGCTTCAGGCAGATGGTGGCACACGTACCGCCGCTATCTGCGGTGGCTACCTTGCGCTACATGATGCGTGCGAGCGCATGGTGCAGCAAGGTCGACTACGTATCAATCCGGTAGGCGAGTTATGTGCAGCAGTCTCTGTCGGGATCGTCGGTGCGCTTCCGTCCCTTGACCTTGATTATGTAGAGGACTCATCGGCTGAGGTCGATATGAATGTTGTGATGACCGGTGATGGAAAGTTCATCGAGGTTCAGGGCACCGCAGAGGGAGCAGCATTCTCGCGCGGTGAACTCGATTCTCTACTTGGTCTCGCTGAGGGTGGAATCGCAGAATTATTCGCAATGCAGCGTGAGATGCTCAGCGTTCCACCGAGCCCCCGTAGCGCGTGACGCTTAGCGACCATGATTCATTGAGTTTTGCTCCGCTGCGTTTAGTTGTAGCGACTGCTAACCCTGATAAAGCACGTGAGATTGTTGCGGTTCTAACTGATTCTGGATTATCCGTAGAACTAGTCGCACGACCTGGCGATGTTCCTGAGGTAGTGGAGGACGGTGAGACGCTCCTAGACAACGCGCGCCTCAAGGCGCGTGCCCTATGTTCTGCAACCGGTATAGCTGCAATAGCGGATGACACAGGGCTCGAGGTAGACGCACTAGACGGAGCCCCCGGAGTATTCAGCGCACGCTACGCAGGGGAGCATGCAACATACGAGGACAACTGCAACCACCTGCTTGCCGAACTTCTTTCGCGCACAGATGCATCGCGAACCGCACGCTTCGCTACGGCAGTCGTCGTAGCCTTTCCAGACGGATCGGAGTTAACCGCTAGAGGAGAAGTGGAGGGGCGAATAACTGCCTCGCCAAGGGGATTAGGCGGATTTGGCTACGACTCCATATTCATGCCCGAGGGCGAGTCGCGTACTTTTGCTGAGATGACCCCGGAAGAAAAGCATGCAATCTCACACAGAGGGCGCGCTCTGCGATCCGTGGCCCCCCTAGTGTGGCGGAGTATGCAAGCACTCGGGAACTCCACATTGCACAAGGAGCAGAACTGAAATGACCCTTCACCCCCAGGCCAAGGCGCTTCTTGAGGTACTTAATCTCGCCCCAGAGGTGCCCACGGAGGATTTAGTTCACCATGACCTTCGTTCTCAGTACGCCGCACTCTCAATGCCGGCGACTGCCGAGGGTGTAATCACCGAGGATCGCATAATCCCCGGGCCGCTTGGAGATATTCCTATTCGGATCTATCGCCCTGAGGGTGCCGGTATTACCCCGGTAGTTGTCTACTTCCACGGCGGTGGATGGGTAATCGGTGACATCGATACGCATGATGGAGGCTGCGCGAGTATCACAGCGGCATCGAAATGCACTCTTGTCTCGGTTGATTATCGACTTGCCCCTGAGTTTCCATTTCCGGCGGCTATCGAGGATGCATTTGCCGCCGCAGTTTGGGTGCAGGAGAACGCTGGAGAACTAGGTGTTGATGGCAAGCGACTTGCTGTATCTGGAGACTCCGCCGGCGGCAATATCGCAACGGTGATAACCCACATCGCTCGTGATGTTGGTGGACTCGAGATTGCCTTTCAACTCCTTGTCTACCCGACAACGGACTACGAATTCACGAGCGATTCGATGATCGATAACTCTGAGGGTTATTTACTGACTACAGAGATGATGCGTTGGTTCTACGGGCACTACCTCAACGGCGACGTCGATGCAGTGACGGATCCGCGCGTCTCTCCGCTGCGCGCAGATGACCTATCAGACCTTCCACCCGCGTACATAATCACTGCCGGCTACGACCCGCTGCGCGATCAAGGCAATGCATACGCTGAGGCGATGGCTGCTGCCGGTGTCAATGTTGAGCTGGTTCATTATGAGGGAATGTTCCATGGCTTCTTCGGCCTTGAGAGCATCCTTGATACTGCGGGCGAAGCAATTGCACACGCCTCGGCAGCACTGCGTGTTGCACTAGCTGTCGAGTAACCAATGGCAGTTATTGACCTCCCAGGCTTTGTCGCTGATCTAAAGGATCATGCAGTTGATCATGGTTTTCACGTCCATGATGAGCGACACTTTGTTGAGTCATATTCGTTGCGCCAAAATTGGGAAGTAGACCTTCACCCAGAGGAGGGTTGCGAGGGACCCGTAGACCTATACCTATCGCTTGCCGTAAACCCTCGCGTCATTCTTGGTTTCGAGGATGCAGTATTGGCCCGAGATGATGAAGAAGATCCACCCGACGAGTTCCACGTATCGCTCTCATTTACGTGGGCTCTACCACCACTGCATCGGGCCCCTGATCTGCTTGTACTAGCAACCGAGCTTGCTGGGGTAGGCGGGCCAGACCTTCCACTCGAGGTCTCAGCGATTGATTCTTACCCCGCTGCGACAGATGCGCCGGAGACGAGTCTGCGCGTTGTGGCAAGCCTCTCGCTATCGCTTCTAAACATCCGGGCCGGCAATGAAGTTACGTGCGAACTCCTTGACCGCTGCCTAGGCGTAAGCCGCTTCTTACTCGGTAAAGCACCAGATTGGCTAGACGCGTAAAACCCTTTCTCTTCTACGTTTTGGAGAGAAATGTAGGGCGTAATATCAGAGCGGAATATCTGCTGCGACCACTCGGTTTCGGCCCTGCTCCTTGGCCTGCCCTGCGGCTCGATCCGCGCTGCGGAGCAACTCCGCTGGCGATTCTTGGGAAGAGGCGATCGCTACTCCAAGACTTGCACCGATCGTTACCTCCCCTGAGGTCAGAAGATAAGGGCGAGACAGAGATGTGCGAATTCGATCAGCTAGCTCCATAGCAATGTGTGGTGAATCAACTTTTTGACACACGACAACAAACTCGTCGCCTCCGTATCGGCAGACTCCGTCACCGCCGCGCACCACAGCGCGCAATCTGCGTGCAACAATGCCGAGGAGCTCATCGCCAGCATCGTGATCGCGCTCGTCGTTTACGGCCTTAAAGTGATCTAGGTCAACAAAGAGGACTGCAAGGTAGCTGTCTTCTGCGCGATCCCTCCACGCTGACTCGAGCAGGTCGCCAAGACGGGCACGATTCGGGAGGCCAGTAAGCGAGTCATGGAATGCCTGGTGCTCTAGGCGCGCTTCAAGTCTCTTGCGATCAGTTATATCTGCAACTAGTGCAATGTGATATGCAGGGCTTCCATCTGGGTGCTCAATCACAGATGTATCGGTTAGCGCCCAGACCGTGTGCCCATCTTCATGCACGAGGCGGATCGTCTCAGAGGCTCGCATGAGTGCACCTGTCTGCTGGTTCGCTCGATGCTCGGAGAGGAGAATGCGGTCGCTTGGGTGCACTATGCCATCGACATCTTGACCCACTAATGCGTCTTGCTCTCGCCCTACCATCCGACAGAGTGCGTCATTAGCCTCGATTACGTGGCCATCTAATCCAATCATTGCAATGCCGAGTGGGCTTCTCTCAAATGTTGCGCGGTAGCGAGCCTCAACATCCGCTCGCTCGTCCTCTGCTCGCTGCTCGCCGGTTACGTCTCTCGCCACGATGACAATTCCGCCAACATCTGGGTCATGAGTTAGGTCTTGGCCGGAGCAGTCGAAATGCATGTAATCGCCATCAGCCGAGCGGACTCTCACTCGCACCGCTTCGCGTTGGGTTCTGACACCGCCAGCGACTTCGCTAAGCGCAACGACAGCGCGCTCGAAATCGTCAGGATGTACCAGAGATAGGAGACCGCCCTCTGGCTCGTAGCCAGGTTGGTGGCCAAGGATGCGGGTCCCTGCTGGGCTGGCGTTCCAGTCGCCATTGGGCATAAGAACTGTGATGATGTCTGTGGAGGCGAGAAACAGTTTCTCTAGTTGAGCCGAGGTATACGCAGTTCGGCTAGGTGCAACAAATGTTGATAGGCCTCGAAGAGAGACAATTATTGAACCTTTGATCGGATCCCCAGCGTCGTATGAGACGCGAAGCTCTGCTACTTGAGATCCGAGGCCCTGATCTATCAACCTAACTACGCGTGCACCGTGTTGCTGTGGAGTTGTTAACAACGATGCAACAATGCGGCGGTCCGTCGGGTGTAGATGCTCGAGTAACGGCGTCCCGATGAGGTTGGGGCGCCCTAATAGGCGCTCGGCAGACTCGTCTGCCTCCCTTATTTTTCCGGATGGCTCAACGACGAGTCTTGCATCATCTGCTCTCTCCTCTTCGTTATCCATCTCACCCCTCAATTGCTTGGTGCCCAGTCGGTGGGCTCTTAGGGGGTTCTTTCGTCAGGTAGGGGAGACGCCTTAAGGAGAGTTTTGGGGGGAATGTCCTCTTTCCCTAAGTTTCGGGGCCCCTGGTCACTCAATCTTGTGTGTAACTGGAATAATGGGGAAATGGGAATGCGTACCGAATGCAAGCACTACGAGAGCCGCTCTTATGAGAATGGGGAGGTAGTGCGCAAATGCCGCATTGACATGGCCCCAGGCGCTCCCTGGGAGTGCCCAGCGGATTGCGATGGTTTCATTCTGCGCAGAGCAGATGTTGGGTGGGACTACGGGAGTTTGAGTGCTGCGCAGGTCCCCGTGGCAGAGCATGTAACTATGGATGACGATATAGCAGCGTTGCTTGATTCGGCAGAGGACATTGTTAACTCCGCAGCTCCGGAAATTTTGGCAGAGATGGAGAAGCTCGATAAATCACGCGGCCTGTTTAACTCGCGTCGCTTAGGAAAATCACCGAGCAAGAAGAAGAAAAAGAAGAAGAAGAAGTAAATCTTCTCGTCGCTCCTTGCTCCACGCTTGTTATTTGGTGCGAGCGGGGGGACTTGAACCCCCAAGCCCTTGCGGGCACCGGGACCTAAACCCGGCGCGTCTGCCTATTCCGCCACGCTCGCATTGCTGAATTGCTGTTTTTTATTTCCTTCGTCTTGCTTATGGACTCCGCCAGGATCTGGAGGCCAGTATTGCTGTGGCGAGACTAATGCCTCACACTTCGGGTGCTTGGACGCGAGTGGGTTAGACCGCGGTCCAGCCTCCGTCGACTGCTAGTACCGATCCGGTGACAAATGATGAAGCCTCCGAGGCCAGGTATAGGAGCGCACCGTCGAGCTCGCCTTCATTACCGGTGCGACCGAGCGGAGTATTACGAGTTACCCACTTATTGACCTTGGCGTCGCTAAATACTTTCTCGGTCATCTCGCTCGCAAAATAGCCAGGCGCTATTGCGTTTACCCGCACTCCAGTATGTGCCCACTCGGCAGCGAGGTGGCGTGTGAGATTCACCAACCCACCCTTTGATGCCGAGTAAGCGCTCAGGGCGGCGCGCGCCCCGACGCTTCCAAACTGCGAAGCAATGTTGATGATTGAACCTGAGCCAGCCGCGGTCATTAGACGTCCAGCGGCCTGAGCGACGGCGAAGGGTGAGACGAGATTCATCTCCACTACCCGGCGAAATTCTTCAACAGAGATATCAAGAGCGGCAGACTCTGAGGACGTGCCGGCATTGTTGACAAGTATGTCGAGCCGTCCAAATCGCTCGGAGGCGAAGGTTACTAACTCGCCTGCAGAGTCTGGATCGGATAGGTCGAGAGCAATCGGTGAGACATCAACATGTTCGCTGCTCAATTGTTCTGCAAGAGTTTTGAGGCGATCGGTTCTGCGCGCAGTAATGACGACATGCGCGCCTGCTCCGGCGAGGACGGTAGCGAAACGCTGCCCCAACCCAGAGGAGGCACCCGTGACTATTGCGACTCTTCCATCTAGTCGAAAGGTGTTTGTTGAATCAATGGGGGACACGGCTCGAGAGTTTAGGGGTTGCGGCCCGGATGCAGAGAGGCCTGCGCCGGGTAGGCTCGGCGAGTGACCTTAAAGCCACCTGTGCCCGTAATTCGCGTGCTCCTGATCGACTCCAACCTTGATCAGCGCGACGCTCTCGAGTCGGAGTTAACGCGTCAGGGTCTAGTTGTCTTCTCTGCTGGCGATATTCGCAGTGCAAACGACTCCCTAGTTGCCTCGCCCCCAGACATCGTCGTTCTCGACGTTGACCTCGAGGATCTAGGCGGATTTGGCCTTCTCTCTACGATCATCACTGAGACGGAGTTCCCGGTCATTGTCCTGACGGAGCGATCAGAGGAGGCTCTTCGGCTTCTTGGCTTTGAACTTGGTGCAGATGATTACGTGGTTAAACCCTGCTCCGGGCTGGAGCTCACTTCGCGGATGCGCAGTGTCCTTAGGCGTATGGATGGGCGGCGTGTTGAGCAAGCGGGTATCGACTCTGGTGACCTCAGCCTTGACAACGACTCTCGACAGGCAACCCTCGCGGGCGAGGTACTCGCCCTCACGGCACGCGAGTTTGATCTTCTTAACTATCTAGTAGGGCACAAAGGTCAGGTCGTTGACCGAGACCGAATTCTTCGCGACGTCTGGCGCTCAACCTCGGAGTGGCA
>CALQAT020000038.1:0-13941 GCA_943328625.2 Bordetella parapertussis
GCTAGCGGAGTGCGGATCATGGCTGTGAATCCTGGATTTACAAGAACCGAGTTTCAGCAGCGCGCTGGAATGGAGGCAGAGAAGGTCCCAGGTTTTATGTGGCAGCAGCCTGAGGACGTAGTAGCGGTAGCCCTAAAGGCCTTTGATAATCGACGTGCAGTGATTATCCCTGGAATCATCAACAAGATGACCGCAACCTTCTCCTCGGTTGCGCCAGGAGTAGTAACTCGCAAGATCGCTGGGCGAATCATGAAGGACCCTGGCGCAGCAAGATTGCCTCGCAAGTAATTACGCGCAGACGCCTAAGGGAACTGTCTCTACTTAGGAGCGATTCTGTAGATAGTGCCGCCTTGTGATGCAACAAGCACCGCACCGCTGGCATCGACACCAAATGTTGTGGGCTGATCGACGCGAATACCAAGTGAGGCTGATTTAACCCGCCTTTGATTATCAAAGATCAGAGTATTGAGATCTCCGCCGCAAGCATCAGAGAATAAATATTTGCCGTTTAAGGCCTTAAATTGAGGGTCATGTGCGACGACGCCGCCGATGATTGCGCAGTTATTCCCTGCGTGTGGATAGTCAAAGATAGGGGCGACTGCATCTACACGGCGGCCAGAGCGATGAGTCGAGTTGCCTTCATAGATATTCCAGCCAAAATTTGAGCCTGCACCAGATGCCGTCTCCACCCTGTCAATCTCCTCGCGATTGCTCTGCCCGACATCTCCAATCCAGAGCATCCCTTCGTCGAGATCAAAGCGCCACGGATTACGCAACCCGTAGGCCCAAATCTCAGGTAGAGCATCGCTGCGGCCAACAAAGGGATTATCCGAAGGAATTGCGTATGGTTTAACTCCGTTAGGAGTGGGGTTGATCCGAATAATTTTCCCCAGAAGCGTCTTGAGGCTCTGCGCATTGCCACCCTCGGCGTGCCCGTACCCCTCGTCACCGGCGCTTCCTCCATCTCCAAAACTCATCCAGAGATTCGAGGCAGAGTCGAAGTGGATATCTCCTCCGTTGTGATTGGACTGCGGGTCAGGGATTGCGATGATGGTTCGCCAGCCTGAGCCAGGCGTACCTCGCCCCGCCCAGGGAAGTGCGTCCAAGACAATGCGGCCATCGATGTGCGTGTATGCAACATAGAGAAAGCTTCGGTCCGGGGAGAAGGCCATGCCGAGTAGCCCCTGCTCGTAGGAGTCAGAGATCACGCGCTTCGAGATATCTAGTACGAGCGGATTTCTGCTGGCTTCGTCAAGGCGGCGTATGCGCCCTGACTTCTCGCCAATATACGTATCGGCGCCAACTGTTGCTATCGCTATTGGTTGATTGAGATTCGTTGCAACCGAGACCAAGCGAGCCTCGAGTGATTCCGAGCCTTGCTGGGGGAGAGTGGTCGATGGATTGTTGTTGGCCGTGCTACCAGTAGCACCACTGGGGCTTGGTCCGAGGGTGCCAGCCCGAGATTTGTTATCGCCGCAGGCGGTCAGGAGAAAGACCGAGATGACGAGTGCGGCGAGTATGCGCAGGGCTCGGTGTCGTTGGCACGCTGTGGGTCTGAGCACCCCCTAACCCTAACGAATCAGTAGCCGGGTGCGGCATCGCGTAGCATTAGTGCAATGAAATATGTAGTGCTTGTCCCAGATGGCTGTGCAGATGAAGCCTGCGATGAACTTGGGGGGAAAACCCCACTAGAGGTTGCGCGCATGCCTGCTCTCGCGGCACTAGCAGCGCGCGCTGAGGTTGGGCGCGCTGCAGTTATTCCTGAGGGGATGCCGCCGGGTTCAGATGTTGGCAACCTTGCAATTCTTGGTTACGACCCCAAAGAGTTCCATACAGGGCGCGCACCGATAGAGGCTGCTGCTATGGGTATTGAGCTGAAGCCAGGTGAGGTTGCTTACCGTTGCAACTTGGTAACTCTTGGCGAGGCTGGAGAGTCAAGCGGCACGATGATTGATTTCGCGGCCGGGCATATATCGAGCGAGCAGAGTCACCCGATAATTGCTGCTCTCAACGCGCAACTCGGCGACGGGCGCGAGGGTGTGCGCTTCTACCCGGGTGTTGAGTATCGCCATATTCTCGTGGTGCCAGGGGAGTGGGCTGTCTCCGATTGTGTTCCACCGCATGATCTAACGGGCAAGCCAAGCATCTGGCCGACGGGCCCTGCTGCCGAAAAACTCCACGCGCTCATGAATGCATCTCAGTCTGTAGTCGCTGACGCGGCTTCGCGCGTTGGGTCTGTAGCGACGCAGATTTGGTTATGGGGGCAAGGAACGAGTCCGACGCTTCCATCATTCTCTGATCGTTATGGTGTAACCGGTCGACTTACATCTGCAGTAGATCTTGTGCGCGGGCTAGGTGTACTCGCTGGGATTGAAGTTCTAGATGTGCCTGGAGCCTCGGCGGGTTTTGAGAACGACTATGTCGCGCAGAGAGATGCATGCCTAACGTCGCTTGAGACCCAAGACTTTTTCATGCTCCATGTAGAGGCGACCGATGAGGCCGGGCATCAGCAACTTCCGCTCACGAAGGTTGAGGCCCTCGAGCGATGGGACTCTGAGATAATCGGTCCACTAGTGGAGGCACTCCCTCGTTTTGGGGCATACCGGATTCTTCTGATGCCCGACCACGCAACGCCTTGCCGCCTCGGAACCCATACCTCAGATGCTGTCCCCTACATGCTCTACGACTCGGAGAACGAAGGATCAGGAGGGGTCTATAGCGAGTCCGGGACCGAGGGATTAGCGCCGGTCGTAGCCCATGAGCTCATGGGCAGACTGGTCTCTCAGGCCTAGACCTAACGCAGCGCTGCACTTCATTTTGGTGAGGTTTTGAGCTCTTCAAGGCAGCCGGTATGCGTTGGGGCCCGCGATGTGAGTATGCTTGGTTCTGAACCGCCGCTCCTTCCGGATGCGGCACCCCTCTCCGACTAGATCATCCGATCACAGGATCATCCGGCACCGGCGAGGCGGATAGTCGAAGAGGTTCGCAGTACTTCTTGGAATTCCTTCCACGAAAAAAACACACGCCTCAACACACGGAATCGCTGCGGTTCGTCCCTTTCTATTTATTCTCTTCACAGTTCAGGCTGCATAAGTCGAGGCCTCGGCCGCGGTAGGTAGCCCGCTGTGACCCCACACGTAACCAAAGGTTGCGTTAGTTCCCTTAGGAGCCATATTGAGTGCAAAGCAGGGTATTGAGCGTTCGATGCTTGACGGCAAGGATCGTGAAGAACTCCACTCCATCGCTGGTGCGATTGGTTTGAAGGGCGTCACGCGCCTCAAGAAGGCCGATCTTGTAGCAGCGATCCTCTCTGCTGCAGGGGGAGACGGCGATGCAAAATCGCCCAAGGCTCCCCGATCTGCGAAGGCAAGCGCGGGTAAGGAAGCCTCTCCTGCGAGTGATTCTGGAAAGAATTCAGCGAGCGCTGCTTCGGCGACTCCTCGTAAAGCCATCCGTTCAAAGCGCGCCTCTGAACTAGAGGCCGGGTCCATTGAATCCCTAGCCGCCGAGCAGGATGCGATTGCATCTAGTTCCGGTCTGGGCAGCAACACAGACCCTGAGATCGCACCGCGGCCACGCCGCAATTCCACACCTACGTCATCGGCGACGACTAACGAGCCGCAGACGAGTGGAGTAAGCGGAGTAAGTGGGGGTACTGACTCAGGCTCAGAGTCTCGCGTTACTAGCCAGGGCGGGACCGGGAGTGGCTCAGAGGATGGCGACGAGCAGGGTTCTTACTCAGACGCCAATCGCACACGGCGACGTCGACGCCGCGGCCGTGACCGCGTAGGCGGGCCAGGGGACGAGGGCGCTCAGGGCGGACAGGGCAGCCAGAGTAATCAGGGTGGCCAGAGCAATCAGGGTGGTCAGAGCAATCAAGGTCGCCAAGATGGTCAAGGTGGTCAAGGTCGTCAAGGTCGCCAAGGTGGCCAGAACCGTCAAGGCGGTCAACGCCCCGAGCGCGGTAACTCGCGTGGTTACGACCGAGGTGGCGAGCGCGAGCAGGCAGAGCCGCGCGGCGAGTTTACTGGAGAGCCAATTGAGATCGCAGGTCTGCTAGATCTTCGGGACGAGGGCTACGGATTTCTCCGCGCTACTGGTTACTTGCCAGGGCGCAATGATTCCTATGTATCTGCAACACAGGTTCGCCGTTTCTCACTGCGAAAAGGTGACTACATAAAGGGTGCAACACGACCTGCTGCGAGTAATGAGAAGTATCCAGCATTGCTTCGCGTTGACGAGATCAACGGCATGTCTCCTGAGGATGCCAAAGAACGCCCACGCTTTGAGGACCTAACTCCACTCTTCCCAGATGAGCGACTAACCCTTGAGATTAAGGATGAGCCGGCACTTCTGACTGGTCGCATCATCGACCTGCTCTCGCCGATTGGTAAGGGTCAGCGTGGTTTGGTTGTCTCTCCACCTAAGGCTGGTAAGACGACAATCCTTAAGCAACTTGTCTACTCAATCGAGCGCAACAACCCCGAGGTTCACCTCATGGTGCTCCTTGTTGACGAGCGCCCCGAAGAAGTGACCGATATGAAGCGCCACGTCCTTCGTGGTGAGGTAATTGCAAGCACATTCGACCGACCCTCCGACGAGCACACTCATGTTGCAGAGGTAGCAATCGAGCGCGCTAAGCGACTTGTTGAGCTCGGCAAGGACGTAGTAATCGTCCTCGATGGAATCACCCGCCTAGCGCGCGCTTATAACCTCGCGGCACCTGCATCAGGGCGCGTGCTCTCGGGTGGAGTCGACTCAACCGCTCTCTACCCACCGAAGCGGTTCTTTGGTGCGGCACGAAATGTTGAGGAGGGTGGATCGCTCACAATTATTGCTACCGCGCTTATTGAGACGGGTAGTCGCATGGATGAGGTCATCTTCGAGGAGTTCAAGGGGACCGGAAACATGGAGCTTCGCCTCGATCGCAAGTTGGCGGAGCGTCGCCTCTACCCAGCCATCGATGTAAACGCATCGAGCACACGCCATGAGGAGTTGCTCTTCGAGAGGGACCAGCTCAACCAGGTCTGGAAACTCCGCCGAGTCCTCAATGCCCTCGCTGGTGACGGATCTGCCGCCCCTGGGCTTGAACTGCTCCTCGACAAGCTGCGCTCCACCAAGAGTAACGACGAGTTCCTCTCTGATATCGCCAAGGCCCCATCAGGCGGCGGTTGATCCCCAAAGAACGCGACGATTATGCGCCCGGCAAGACCGCAGGGCGCTCCACCGGTTAGATTGGAAAACTATGCAGACTGACATCCACCCCAAGTACGGCGATTGCAAAGTGCACTGCTCGTGCGGCAATGAGTTTGTGACCCGTTCAGTGGTCGACTCCATGCGTGTTGAACTATGCGCCGAGTGCCACCCCTTCTACACCGGCAAGCAGAAACTTGTAGACACCGGCGGACGCGTTGAGAGATTCCAGAAGCGTTATGCCGCTGCAGCTAAGAAGCCCAAGAAGTAGGACTCCGTTACGCATGCGAGTGTCTCGATGACTGCTCCTGCGCAACCAGTGCGCTACATGGGTGGTCAGGCCGTCATGGATGGCGTGATGATGCGCGGTGAAGATATCTGGGCGGTTGCAGTTCGTCGTCTCGATGGAGGCATTGAGCTTAAAACTGGCGAGTGCGCCAATTGGTCTCAGGCTTGGGGGCGGATTCCCCTCGCACGCGGTGTAGCGAATCTCATTGAGTCGCTCTCGCTTGGGATGAAGTCCCTCACCTGGTCCGCTGAGGTGAATACCCCCGAGGAGGACCGCTTATCCAAGGGCGGAACGACTGTATCGATGGTAATAGCGCTGGCATTCTTTGTCGGCATATTTCTCTTGATACCGATGCTCGGCGCTCGCGGGCTTACTTCATTGTTTGGTCTATCTCCACTCGCTTTCCACGCGATTGAGGGGCTCTGCAGCCTTGGATTCTTTCTCGGCTACCTAACTCTTATCGGCAAGGTCCCTGATATCAATCGAGTATTTCAATATCACGGCGCTGAGCACAAGGCAATCGCAGCGTATGAGAATGGCGTCGAGCTCACTGCAGAAGAGGCGCAGAAATTTACAACGCAGCATGTGCGATGCGGCACGAACTTCTTGCTTACAGTCTTTGTTATAGCTATTTTGTTGTACAGCCTTGTTGGTCGACCTTCGGTACTTGTACTCATTGCATCGCGAGTGGTACTCGTGCCGGTTATCGCTGGGCTCGCATACGAAGTGATTCGTTTCGCCGCACGCAACATGCAGCGCCGTTGGGTTCGAGCGCTAATGATTCCTGGACTCACACTCCAGCGCCTCACAACTCGCGAGCCAAGCCTCGAACAAGTTGAGATCGCCATCGCCGCTCTTAACGCGGTATTTACTCCAGCACAGACCGCCGAAGTTGAGTCGCGCGTAAGCGCTTAGGTACCGCCTCGGCGGGTACTCTCAACATGCCTGCACCCGCCCAGGCTTGGAGGTTCGCAAGATGAAGTTTGGGATTTTCTATGAGCACCAATTGCCGCGCCCTTGGGAAGAAGGCTCGGAGCAGCGACTATTCCAAGAGGCCCTAGATCAGATTGAGTACGCCGACTCAATCGGTATTGATTATGTCTGGGAGGTTGAGCACCACTTCCTCGAGGAGTACAGCCACTCGAGCGCTCCTGAGGTCTTCCTCGCTGCAGCCTCGCAGCGCACAAAGCGCATGCGCCTTGGGCACGGAGTAATTCAGACCTCTCCTGCTTATAACCACCCTGCGCGCATTGCCGAACGCCTATCAACTCTCGACCTTGTCTCTAATGGACGTGTTGATTTTGGCTCAGGAGAATCTAGTAGCGAAGCAGAGCTCGGCGGTTTTGGTATCGACCCTGAAGTGAAGCGTGCAATGTGGGAGGAGGGGCTGCGTGTAGCGGTGCGCTGTATGACAGAGGCGCCTTTCACCGGGCACGCTGGCGAGTTTGTAACTATGCCGCCGCGCAATGTTGTGCCGAAGCCCGTCCAGAAGCCCCACCCTCCGTTGTGGCTCGCGTGTAGCCGTAAGGACACGATTCACTTCGCAGCCCAGCACGGCATGGGCGCACTTGCGTTTGCATTCGCCGATCCCGAAGAGGCGAAGCACTGGGTCGATGACTACTACGCGACCCTTGCATCGGAGGGGGTGCCCATCGGCGATGCGGTTAATCCAAACCTTGCATGTGTCACAACATTTATGTGCCACGAGGATGAGCAGGTAGCACTCGAGCGCGGACTTGAGGGTGCAAACTTCTTCGGGTATTCGCTCGCTCACTACTACATCTTCGGTCGCCACCAGCCAGGCGTAACCGATGTCTGGAGCGAGTACGGAGATCGTCGACGTGAGCACGGATTCGACCCCGATGCTGTAGCGATGGCAGAGGCAAATACTGAGCGCCTCGGGGCAAAAGTTGTCTCAGGTGATCAGTCGGGCCTGCGTGGTGCGATCGGTACGCCAGATCAAGTTCGCGAGTACTTGCGACGCTACGAAGAGTGCGGAATCGATCAGGTAATCCTTTGTTTCCAGGCTGGGAAGAACCGCCATGAGCACATCATGGAGAGCCTTGAACTGTTAGCGCGCGATGTGCTTCCTGATTTCGCCGAGCGCGAGATAGAGGCGCAGGCAAAGAAAGATTTACGGCTTGCTCCTATCATCGAGGCTGTAATGGCGCGCAAACCTGCAACCGATCATCCACCGTTGCCATCGCCAGATTATGCATTCCCAGCCATCCCACGCCTAATGGCGGATCGCATGAACTCTGATGAGTTTCATGCTTGGCTCGACAACGTTGCTGAGGCCTCAGCATCAGGAAACTCAGATGATGTACGAGGGTTACTCGAATGAGCATGTTTGATCGTCTCGCCGATTTTGAGGCTGAACTTGATCGCTTGGAGTCGACACTCGCAGACCTATACGCAGCGGGCGACCAGCGCGCTGCAGCTGATGCAGGGCGGCGCGCCTCAGATCTGCGACCAGTAGTTGAGGCGTATAGGGCTTATCGCGTGCGCGAGCAGGGTCTTAGCGATGCGCGAGAGATGCTGGAGTCTGAGAAGGATCCAGAGATGCGCGATTTCTTGCGCGACGAAGTGGGCGCTTCTGAGAAAGCGATTGAACTACTTGAGCAGGACCTCAAGGAGTTGCTGATCCCCAAGGATCCAAATGACGGAAAGAATGTCATTGTCGAGATTCGCGGAGGAGAGGGTGGCGACGAAGGAAACATCTGGGCCGGCGATCTCTACAGCATGTACCTGCACTATGCGGAGACACGTCGCTGGAAGATCGAACTGCTCTCTAGTCAGGCCTCCGATATGGGTGGATTTCGAGAGGTGACATTTATGGTTAAGGGAGCAGATGCTTGGTCGCGCCTTAAGCACGAGGCAGGCCCGCATCGTGTTCAGCGAGTACCCGCTACTGAGAGCCAGGGGCGCATACATACCAGTGCTGCCACAGTCGCAATCCTCCCGGAGGCTGAGGAGGTCGATGTACACGTCGACCCGAACGATCTAATCGTTGACGTCTACCGATCGTCTGGCCCGGGTGGTCAATCAGTGAATACAACTGACTCAGCGGTTCGACTTACTCACAAACCTACGGGGCTAGTCGTTACCTGCCAAGACGAGAAGAGTCAGCTTCAGAACAAAGACAAGGCCATGAGGATCTTGAGGGCTCGACTTCTTCAAATCGAGGAGGAGAAGCGCGAGGCTGAGCTATCCACCGTGCGACGCAGCCAATTGAAGGGTGGTGGTCGCTCTGAGAAGATCCGTACCTATAACTTCAAAGAGAATCGCGTTACGGATCACAGAGTCGGCCTCACACTGCACTCGTTAGATGCAGTGCTTGCAGGTGATCTTGATGCTTTGGTAGATGCGCTTGCTAGCGCCGAGCGCGCGGAGCAACTTGCGCATGGGACTCCGTGAGCGAAGTTGCTGCTAATTCGTGGAGCGCTCTTCACCAACTAGCGCTGACATCACTCAAGAATGGGGGAGTGGAGTCGCCTGCCTCGGAGGCGCGCTGGATTCTTGAATCTGTCTCGGGTCTTGGTTTCGATGCTCTACTAATTGAAGAAGCGCCAGCCACAATCCGCGCTGAGCGCAAGGTAAACGCGCTACTTGAGCGACGCTTAACCGGCGAACCACTTCAGTATGTGCTCGGCGAGTGGTCATTTAGAGACCTTGATTTACTAGTCGACCCCCGAGTCTTAATCCCGCGACCCGAGACGGAGATTCTTGTCGAGATTGCCTTGCTTGAGGCTGTGCTTCTAGGTATGCGTCTTGGGAGTGCAGATCCGTGGGCTGATTCTGCTCGTGGCCATGTTGTTGTAGATCTCGGCACCGGGAGTGGAGCAATTGCTATTGCACTTGAGCGATCACTCCCTGAGGCTCAAGTCTGGGCAACTGATGTAAGTAGCGACGCTCTAGCCGTTGCACGCGCCAATGTTGCCGGTACAGGGGCAACGAGAGTCATGGTTAGCGAGGGTGCTTGGTTCGATGCACTCCCATTAGAACTCAAGGGCAATTTGATGCTCGTCGTATCAAACCCTCCTTATATTGCAGAGCATGAGAAGAGCGATCTATCAGCCGAGGTAATTGATTGGGAGCCCTATGGAGCGCTGATTAGCGGACCTACCGGCCTCGAAGCCATCGAGGAGATTTTGGTGGCAGCCGTTGAGTGGTTAGCCCCAAGTGGTGTAATCGTTATCGAGCATGCTCCTCACCAGGCCGAGGCTGTGATCATGCTCGCAGAGGCCGCCGGCTTGAGTGATGCGAGAGTTCATCCTGACCTCACTGGTCGCCCGAGAGTGCTAGTCGCACGCAACCCTCACTAAAAAGTAGAGGGGTTACAAGCCGCCGAGTCGGTCGAGAACGCTTGCGCTCCCACGCTTAGCGGTGCGCGTCATCACCATCGAGTAGGTCCCAGCAGTCTCGACTAGCCCAGCATCACGAATGAGCGCCTCCAAAGCCGCATCAATCGCCTCAGGTGCTAGGTCAGGAATAAGCGCAGAGATCTCGTCTCGAGTCGCTGGCCCGTTGCGAAGAATGGCTGTAACAATTCTGCGCTCATCAGGCTCGCGGTCTAGTGCCCCAGACATTCCTGCAGCGAGTGCCTCGCGGCTCAGGGCTCGAACAATGCAGCTCTCTAGTGCAGTCGCGGTCTCGGCTCGTTTCTCTCCTTGGGAGAGGCGAAGGTCTCCACAGTGGTTCCCAGGGCCAAGAACTGCAACTCTTCGCTGCTTCCCCTCGGAGTCAGTTGTAGAGATCTCGATGCGCCCTGAAATTGCGAAGAGCACACGGTCGGCGTCGTCGCCCTCTCTATAAATCGTGTCGCCTGCTTCGTAGTGCTCGGTCACGAGGCGAGTGAGTAGGGAGCCGAATGCATCATCGGGAATTCCAAGAGCGGATAGGTCTACCTCTCCGCCGGTGAGGCGCTGCTCCCATAGTGATGAGTACGACGGCTGACTAACTAGGAGCTCATGGTGCGTGCCAAAGAATAGGTGACCGCCCGAGGAGAAAATCATGTCATCAACAGCGTTAGCCAGCTCAGGACTCTTTACACCGAGGATTATGGTCTCAATGCCACAAGCGCGTAGGCGGGAGAGAAGGGGGAGAGCGGTATCTGGCTCAGCAAATGCAAGGAGCGAGCCAAGTAGCAAAACGCGGGGCTTCTGTGCGACAGCGATAGCAAGGGTAAACCTCTGGCGCTCACTTAGTGTAAGTCGCGAACCGCTATGCCCGAGCGGCGCCGTGAGGCCACCGGCAAGCTCGGCAATATGGGCTAGGCCGACAACCTCGAGTAGCTCTAGTGCGCCCTCCTCGGTTAGGTCAGGCTCCACTGCGCGCAGCTGATTGAGTGCAGAGTCGTCGAACGCGATCGCCTCTGATGGCACGTGTGCCAGATGGTTGCGTACGCCAGGCATGCGAACATCTTGGCCATCGAGCTCGACGCGCCCGGTCTCAGGGTTGTCCTCTCCCGAGAGAAGAGTTAGGAAATCGTCGGGCTCACTACCGACCGGCATAACTACGCCGATCACGCGGTCTGTTGGTAGCGAGATTGAGACGTCATTAATTAGGAGGCCTGAGTCAAATTGCTTAGTCAACCGTCGTATAGCTAGACCGCCGCTTGGAGCAGATCTTCGCGACTCTTCTGCTCCTCCTTGCGTTGCGTCAGGGACCTTGATGGAGTCTTCCAACAAGAGAATCTCATCGATTTCGCGTTGGCTCACGCTCGCAAGTTGCACTGCTCTAAGCCACGGAGGGAGGTCCTCGAGTCCGCTAACAACCTCGTTTACATACAGGATGGCAGCGGCCACTCCCGCTAGAGCGGCGCCACCTATCAGGAGGGCGAAGAGCACGACGATCATTAGGCCACTTAACCCGGTTAGCTCCGCTCCGGTAAATAAGCGCGTGGCGGTGGTTCCCTGCAGATAGCTCGCCTCCTCCACATCCTCGGAGAACTGGTTGAAGCGGGCTCGATGCCAATTTTGTAGCCTCAAACCGCGAATGACCTGAGCGCCGGAGATCGTCTCGTCTACCGCTGAGGCAAGGTTTTCGTTGGTGTCGTTAACGAGTTGATCGGCGCCCCGCATTCGCTTACCAACTAGTTTCCGGTAAAGCAGGAATATGAGTGTCGCGATAATCATCATTACTCCAGCACGCCACTCGATCCAAGTGAGCAGAATCAGCGACTGGATGATCCGCACAACCGCTGGTACTCCTTCAGCCGCTGAGGTCTCAAAAGCCTCGCTAATGGCGTCGACATCACTTGAGTGTCTAAGCACTACCGAGGAACGAACCAGAGCCCCTTGAGTTAAAGCCTCAGTGGTTAGCGACTTGGCGAAGACCTTTAGTCGGAGTGTGTGGGCCGATGCTATGGCTAGCCTGTGGGCCCAAAGATGAGCCTTGTGAGAAGCCGCAATCTGGAGCACCACGAGTGTGACCATCAGAAAAATGAATGAAGTACTCGTTACCCCTTTTTCCTCGCGCAATTTCAGGAGGTGTTCAATCACGAGAGGGAGTGAGCCCGCTGCGCCCAGCATGACAATGAGAGATAGAGCAAGGCCTGTTGTGAGCAGACCATGGCCCTTTAGGTAAGGGGCGTACCAACGCAATAACGCAGTCACAGAGGCCGACTTGGAGGCTTCTATCTCCACATGTAGGGATGAGTCTGCGGGCTCGACTCTATTGGTGTTCATGCTCGGCCCTCTTTATGCGTAAATGACAATAGGACAGCATACAGCGGCCCCTCTTTTGACTGCGTGTGAGGGACCCGAGGGTGGCATTGGTCCACCAAGAACTCTGCGCGATAGCTCACCATGGGGCTCCACCATCCGCTGCCGCGCAACGAATTGACGCAACTGGCTCTTGATTAGTTATGAGGTCTCTGGCGGGTCCCCGTCATCAATTCTCTGCTGGCGCATCTGGGCTCCGCGGCTTTGGATGTCGCTGAAGAAGTCGGACTCCGTTAGCTCTGTTACCTCTTCTTTGCGGCGCTCAGCGTTGATCTCAATAGTCATGCGCCTGACCTGTGCTTGAAGTCTGCTCTCTCGAAGGGCTGTCTCTCGCGCGGCATCAGCGAGGCGAGCAGCGAGGGCCCCTAGATCGTCACCTCGCGACGCTATCTTGTTGAGAGATGAGTCATTTACCGGAGTCCCGTCCTCGAGTGCCGACGCAGCAATGGTGAGTTCTCTGAGCGGTCGACTTAGGGCGCGAGCCACAATTATGGCGAGAAAAATGGAGGCAAATGAAACGAGTAATGCAACCTTGATTGCTAGTTCGCGAGCCTGATTGGCCGATTTATCAAATACGGCGATTGGCTCGATAACCACCGCTTTCCAACTCACTTGTCTAAGCGGTCTCCATGCTACGGCAACCTTGTTGCCATTAATCGAGCCAATAGAGAAACCAGGTTTCTCGGTCTTCAAAAGCTTGAGAACTGATGCTGAGGTTTTAAGGGTCGGCACCTTCTCTGTAAAGCGCTGCGTATCGGTGGCCTCTTTCTGGGCTTCTGGCGTAAATGGAGCCAGAGTCGATAAGCGATAGATGTCCCTAGTGTCGGACGAGATGAGCCCCGTGTCCTCAACAATTAGTGCTGCTCGGCCATTCGCTGTCACAAGAGACTTCGAGACGCTTAGGGCATAACTTCTAATCGCTGCAACGCCTATGACTACATTTTGATAACGGATTGGATATGCGAACGCAGTACCAGGGATTGGTGCTGTGAGCGGAATGTAGATGTCGCTCACGTTCGGCGTCCCAAGCATGGCGCGCTTAAAATATCTCCTAAATGAATAGTTTTTTCCTAGCTGTGCTCGGTCTGATGCTGCAATTGCAGTGCCCTCAGCGTCGAGGATAAAGAATGATCCAGTCGTGGTGTGGGCTGCTTTAAGCGTGTCGAGTCTTTCGTCGATCGCGTTTTGCAGAGCACCGCGTTCGTTTGGATTGGCAGTAAATGCAACCGTAAGCGAGTCATTGGCTACGGAGCTAGCAATCTCAAGGTTCGCCGCAATCTCGGTATCAAGACCGATGGTTACCGCGGCGGTAATGCTCTTGAGGTCCCTCTCCCCGTCAGCTGCGCTTTGATCGCGCAGCCTCATCGACCCCAGTTGAGCAAGTAGAAGAATTGGGAAGAGCGCCACAAGCACAAGGGCCCAGCCAATTTTTGTGCTCACATTCCAGCGGCGTGGATTAAATTTCATCTGAGGCCTTCCCCCGAAGTCTCGTGCTCACCTCAAATCGATGCGCTGGTTCAAGAGTGGCTTGACTCTTGGGCACCTCACCTTACTCAAATCTAATTGAGGTCGTTTCGTTCATTTGGGTCAAGTCTCTGAAGCAACACCCTGTCTACCGCTACCCAAAGTGTCTTCGAGTGCGGATAGAAGACGATGGGTCCAAAGGCCATTATGGGAATTGTGATTGCGAGTAGTGGGATTACCGGGATCTCTGGAACCGTCAAGATGAGTGCA
>CALQAT020000039.1:0-13749 GCA_943328625.2 Bordetella parapertussis
AAGAGTCATTCGCGAGTTCGCTCGAGGCTGAGTAATGAGGTGGCTAACCTCGGTCCAATTAGGAAAGGTACCTAGCCCTCAGGCCAACTTTGAGCGCGTCCTTTTTAGTCAACAAACTGCTATTGCATGACTTTGATAGCGTTTCGCGGTGTGTAAGTTCACACGCTAGGCACCTGTTGGGAGTTACGCGCTGTGAGTTTCTACTCGGAGAGGTTGATTTCGCGGAAGGTCGGTGCTGTGGGGTCTCCGGAGACGCTGAATACTCTGAGGATATTTCGCCCATTAACGAAACTCTCTGGGATCAGCGCAACGTTTACTCTCCGTCGGCTCGTCGATGGCGCGATGCTAACGAGACCGAGTCCCGCCACGCGACCGTTTACGGTCACGGCAACATCAGTTGTCATCAGATCGGAGACGCGTCCTTGGAGGTTCAACCATGGTTGGTTTTTGCTCATCGGATCGATACCAAGAAGGATCTTTGGACGCAAGGTACCGCTGGGACCGTTTCTGCCAGAGGTCACTGCTTTGCCGACAAGGCCGGCATATGGGCCGATTCGGTAGAGCCGATCGGGATCGCCAACTATGCCAGGCCAACCCGAAGTGGAGAGCGTTTTGGCGAACCCGGCCGCGCGATCAAAGGTTATGGTGGTCCCAGGACCCCCTGCGGAAGAGGTCGCGACGCGAACCGTTGAGCGTGAGCCTTCAGGTGACGTTAGGCGAACTGATCGTCCGGGAAGCTTCGTCTGAGACGAGATTCCGGTATAGTCCAAAATCGTCGGCAGCAGATCTATCGTCTCCACCGGTCGATCGTCGATCACATTCGTCACCTGTTTGGGCGCCTTTATGAGTAAGGGTGTCCACACCACTGATGGGTAGTTGGTCTCTGTCGCTTTTCGTGCCTCCTCGCCTGTCATGAATGCGATCCCATGGTCAGCAGTCACGATGAGGAGCGTTTTCTGATAGGCATTTATCGCCTTTAGGCGAGCAACGACCCGCCCTAGCAACGCGTCTGCGGCCTGCAAAGTTAGTAGGTGTTGCTGTTTTCCTGATTCCGCAGCTTCCGCTGTAGGCCACTTGGAATAGAGAGGTTGAATATGCGTAGTGACGATACTACCTGGACCTACATAGTCCCATGGCTGATGTGGGAGCATGATGTGGGCGTAGTCGAACACAGGCTGTGTCGACGGCTTTAAAGAAGATACGAAACGCTCTGCGCTCAGCATCGACGGGGGAGCGATCAAATCACCTATAGAAGGCGAAGCATCGCTCACTACGCTCAGTTTTGCTTGCGCTGCTCGGAACCCGATTCGAACGAGCGCCTCGAACCCAACTGATGTCGGATACGGATTTCGGGAAGCACATACCGCATCCGGGCACAGGGTTTCGTGCGCCTCATGCACGTTCATTTTGTACTGGCTTGCTAGGAGCGTGAACACGTTTTCCGGAAAATTGTGAGCAGTGGGGGCTGGCGCCTTGTCCTCATCGGGCATTCTCCCGGATATGAGGGCAGGAAACGCTCGGAGTGTGTAGTCGGCATTCGAAGCAGAGTTCCGGTACCAAGTTGAGTGATCGGCAAGGTCAGCGAAGGCTGGAAACAGCGAGGGGTCGATGGTCGATTGGTCACTAAGTAACGAGCTCAACGGCAGCTCGTCGAACACCATGAAGACGACCCGTTCGGTTGCGGGCTTGCCGTGCTGCACGATCGCACGGCCTAGTCGTGCGGTAGCGAGGCTATTTATCGCGGGTGACGCAAGGAAACCTGCGGCTAATAGTAGGGGAGCGATTGAGAGGAGGCGTAGCCACATCCTCATGGGAGCCCACCTGTTCCGAGCGATCAACGCAAATGCAAATGCGCAGCACGCCAGTAGCAGACGAAACGGCACCGGGAGAGGGACCGACTTCAACCATGCATTGGCTAGGAGTGCCACTAGCACGCCTATGAATGTCGCATGCAGCCAACGCACTACGGGATCCGGCGCGACGAGCGAGCATACCGTTTCGATCAACCAAAGAGTTATGGCCGGCGCCAGCAAAAAGAGCACCGTTGAGGCGATGATGTTGGTCCAGTCAGCCTGGATCGTGATTATCCAGTTATATGAGTTCTGGATGTAGAGACAAGCAGGCCAAGCAATCGCAAGTCCGCACAGGCCGAACAGCTCAGCGAAGCGCCAAATGGACTCTTTAGACCTCGTGCCTGTCATCCTCCCAACTATAACAGGGACAATATTGCCTTCCAACCCTGCAAGATCAATGACATCCACTCTGGCCATTTGGATTGGGGATACCAGTGCATCAAGCAGATGGATTGCTCGTTGGGTTCGTTGATCCTGATCAACGAGTAGATGTTTCCTGACAACACGCTTACGAGGCGCGACTTGTTACTTGGAGCGCTGAGTTCCCTTAGGGCTAAGTAACACCATCTCTAGTGCGTGTCTTGATCGAAGACTTACGTGGTCAAAGAGAATGGCTCAAGGAGGATGAGCGGAATCTCGCGATCGGTCTTCTTCTGGTAGCCCGCGTAGTTAGCGTGGTCGCTGGTAACGCGAGTCCACATCTCGGCTCGCTCCTCGCCAGTCGCGATTCGTGCGCGTCGCGAGTGCCTTGCCTTCCCGCCGATCATGACCTGTACCTCCGGGTTGGCCTGCAGGTTTAGGAACCAAGCAGGGTGGCGGTCGTCACCTCCGCGCGATGCGACTATCAAATAGGTTTCACCGATCTGAAGTGGGGAGGTCAGCATACAGGAGCGGGGCTGACCGGACTTGCGGCCGATTGTCGTGAGCTCGAGTACCGGCATGCCAGATGCGTGCCACCCGGCCTTGCCAAAGGTCACAGAGAGCAAGGCGCGGTGCACGGCGTTCATGGTCTTGAGGGCGAAGTCGCTAGGCATGCTGTGCACCCTAGGACATTTAGGTGGGACGCCTGCGGTTAGATACTGCTCTGTCACTTCTGCTTGACGCGTTTATTTTTGTAAATGGGAAATTTTGAAACTTCGTAGATTGGTGTTCCCGATCTTGGTTCTCTCTTTCGTCTTCTCCGCCGCTTGTTCCGCAAATGGGAATGCATCATCTAAGGTATCAACCGCTAGGAGTAAGCAGAACGGGGGCAGGTCGGCGCTCACATGCGATGATGGGTCTTACCGAACAATTAAGGATGTCACTAAAGTGACGAAGTGGACCCCAACCTGCGCTGGAGGCTCCGAGTAAACCCCTCGGCCGGCTGGCGGCCAGCGCCCCCGCCGGACTACCCTCTTCCCAACGGCGCGGGGTGGAGCAGTCTGGTAGCTCGTCGGGCTCATAACCCGAAGGTCGTTGGTTCAAATCCAACCCCCGCCACCATCGAGAAACAGCAAGAAATATCGAGAACCCCTGCTACGGCAGGGGTTCATCGCGTAACGGCACTGTTTAAGCAGTGTTCAAAAGAGCGTGAGATAGCTGGAGGAGTGTGCCGCTTGCCGAACGGATCAGTTCGGCAGTGTGTAGGTGTTCTCCAGCTCGTCCTGCAACGCTGTTGCGATGTGGTCGGTTGTGTCGATAACGAGTTCCTCGTCAAGGATGCGAGTCCGGTACTTCCATCCGTCGGGTCTATAACGATGCAGTACGCCTGCATGATGTAGGCCTTGCCCTCCGGGTTGATCAATTCGAATACGGGTTTTCCGGCATAGAAGAAGAACACTGCGCCTCGGTTGACGAACTTCTCGGTGTAAGTCGTCAAGTTCGGCTGGGCAGTCGTTGAGCATCTGAGCTCCAGAGACGAAGCATCCTTACATTTTAAAGTTTACTTCTGATGGAATAGTGTGGATACTTCAACGAAACGTCTGAGTCGAGCAGATGTCATTCCGTCTCATATTTCGATTCCGTCCCCATAGATGGGGGCGCTCGTTCAACGAATTTAATTACCGTCCAGAGGCAAATGTGATGCAGCGAACTTGCGATTTAGCGAGTTTATGATCTGGCAAATTTTCTCCAAGCAATATTGCAGCCTGGAGATTTATCCCGGGCCTAGACACCTTTCGGTTTGAAAAATTTCAATCAGTATCGGGCTCAAACCTGACTCGCTCGACGTTGCGGAGAGAGCATCACTATCGAGAAAATCCGCTATGGTCACTAGTTGTGGACCTTGCCCCGACTCGCCGCACAGTGGCAGCGCGTAGCACGCGACGAGTTTGGTGGATTTCCTTCGCCCTCTTTTCGCTACTTGGGATCCTTTGGGCAACCGCATTGCCCCTGTTCGCAGGGCCCGACGAGCCTAGTCATGTCACTCGCGCTGTATCGGTCGAGCGTGGTCAGTGGCTTGGCAATAAAATTCCGCGGACTAATGGAGGTTGGCGTGCGATTGATATACCAGAGGTCGTCGTCTCGAGCTCTTCGGTTTCCTGCTACGCGTTTCAAAACAATGCGACAGCCGACTGTCTTAAGTATAAGGGTTCCGAGAGGATTGTTCATAGTGACACACCTGCCGGGACCTACTTTCCTTTGTACTATTCGGTTGTAGGTATCCCGTCACTCATTTCGGTGCAGGCTCGCGGGGTCTATCTAATGCGATACCTATCGGCATTGTTATGTGGAGCACTTCTCGCAAGTGCGTTGGCTTCGGTGCGCTCATTTCCAAGCGGTCGTGTTGGAGCATTGGGGCTTGCTGTCGCAGTCACACCGGTTGTTCTTTTTATCAACGGGACAGTGAATCCCCAGAGTCTTGAGATCCCGGCAGCGATAGCAGCCTGGGGGAGCGCACTCGCACTTATTGTCGCGCCGGCCGAGGGCCGGCTTGATCGTCGGCTTGTTATCAGGCTTGCAGTTGCACTCTCTGCCCTTGGCCTCTCGCGAAATTTCGCGCCGATTTGGATTGCCGTGATCTTAGGGACCTCTGCTTTAATAGCAGGCATGCCTATCGTTAGGCGCCTACTCCGTGATCGCGGATTGCAAATCGCCGCTTTAGTAATCATGGTCCTTTCGGCAACTCAGGTTGTTTGGAACACAGCGATCGCTCCACTCGACCTGCGCCCGTCCCCTGGAAAGCAGAGTTTTCTCAACTTAGGTCCCAGTACGGTCGCCAACCTCTCTAATAACGAATTGATGCGCAGGGCGATCGCACGTAGCGGCTATTTCTTTGACAGCATGATTAGCGACTTTGGGTGGATGGGATTCAAGGCTCCCTATGCAGTAATTATTATTTGGGCTGCTCTAATTGGTTTCGTTCTAGTTCTGGGCTTGGCAATCTCGTCTCGGCGGGCGGCAGCCGGGCTCTTCTTCCTCGCTGCTGCAACGGCTCTACTTCCTGTCGTGTTTGAGTACCTCACTATGCGCAGCGCCGTGGCCTTCTGGCAGGGGCGCTATACGCTCCCACTCGCAGTAGGCGTGCCGATCCTGGGCGCGTACCTAATGGGGGACTCCTCAATAGGCAACCGACTCGCCCGCAGCCGCCTTGCTCTGGTGGTTGGGATTTCACTCGGAGTTTGTCACGTCCTAGCGTTTGCGCAGAGTCTTAGGCGTTTTAGTGTTGGCTATAACGGCGCATTCAAGTATTGGTCCAACGCTGCTTGGGCGCCGCCCCTCGGGGCACTTACCTTGACGTTTAGCTTCATTGCAGTTCTTAGTCTGTGGCTCGTCTGGATTTTACGGCCGGGGCCCTCAGACGAGTTCTTCACGATTCCCTAGGAGCACTGTCCTATAGCGCTGCATAGAACTCTGAACCCGAAGGTCGTTGGTTTAAATCGAACCCCCGGCATCATCGATAAACATCGAGAACCTCTGCTACGGCAGAGGTTCCTCGCGTAATGGCCATGTTTAGGCAGTACATGAAAACATTGTCAGGGGATGTAGCTCGAGGAGGGGGTAGCGGTGGAGACGCGTTCGACTTGAACGGCCAAGTCATCATAACCATCGATACCGACTGGCTAGCCCAAATCTTTAGGCCGAGACCGATGCCTCAAGGAGTCGCTCCGGGCGCAAACCTTAGTCATGAATATTTTGTCGATACCGTTTGCTGCGGGGCCTAAATATGAGTCGTACGTACCTGACAGGTGCTGACATGAGGCGGGTGAACCTCAATCGGACCAATCTCGCCGGAGCGATTATGGCGGGGGCAAACTTGGAAGGTGCTGCTTGGTGCCGCACCATTTGTCCAAACGGAAAACTCAACGTAGGAATAAACCCATGTTGGGTTTGCTCTCTCGTTCTTCTTAGTGCCTTAATCAGGACCTCACAACGCGTGGTAGCGCGTAGCGAAAATGTCATATGGTTTAGCAATTCCCTTTAATTCCTGCTCGCAGCGTCCTGGGGCGCAGTTCACTGATTGGATTTGCCGTAGTATTTGGTAATGAGTCCTTGGAGTCGCCGCTTGTTAGTCCTTGCACGTTGGGTGCTTGGGGCCTTTTTGATCTTTGCAGGCATTGGTCATCTAGGAGCGCAGCGCGCTGAGTTCCAGGCTCAGGTACCTTCTTGGATCCCGATCGCTGCTGACACAGTGGTAGCCGTATCGGGAATAGTGGAAATAACTCTCGGAGCGGCGCTGCTATTTGCGCGTCGTCGGGCTCCGATTGTTGGAGTGATTGTAGCTGCTTTCTTCATCGCAATTTTCCCTGGAAACATTGCACAGTTTGTCGAGGGTAAAAGTGCGTTTGGCTTGGACTCTGATACTCAGAGATTCGTGCGTCTGTGGTTCCAGCCCGTGCTTGTGATCTGGGCGCTGTGGTCTACCGGTGGATGGGGTTGGCTTCGCAGTCAGGTCAAATCCAAACGCTCACCAACTTAAGCAGAGCAATCAATTTCGATAATCCTTTATCTATCTGCTGCTGCAGAGAGGCCAATCTAAACCAAATGTCTTTTCGCCGCGCGACTCATGGGGCGTCTAGGGCAAAACTCCGTAGCACGAAGGTGAGCGTTCTGTAACCATTCAAAATGGTTTAAAGTCTGAATGTGGTCAAAAATAAGGATGTAGTTCAGGCGGGTTCGAGTCGTCTGGCAAAGATTCCTAGTCCTCTCTGGTCCTTTGTCGAACTTATTGGTATCACCGGAATAGGAGTTGCGCAGCCACTATTTGAATCGCTCCGGATCGCCGCTGGTGAAGAGATCGTCGGGTCTAACCCGAGTCGTGTTCAGCTAATTGCGTTAACGGTCCTTGTGGTAGTCCTACCTGCCTTCGCTCTTCTCCTGATCGAATTGATTGTTGGGGCGCTCTTTCGTAGGAACCGACCTGCCGTGCATCAGGTAATTGTTTCGGCAGTTGTTGGAGTGATCGCTTGGGAGATTCTCGGGAACCTAACCACCTGGGTCACATGGCTACTGCTGCTAGGTACCACCTTGGTTTTCGGTTTCGCATTCGTATCACTGAGACGATTCTCTAGTGCGACCACCTTCCTCCGAGTGCTTGCAATAACCCCTGCGTTCTTCGGGATCATGTTCCTGCTTGGGCCAAATATTCGCCCGATGTTTTTAAGCGGCAACAGTTCCCCAAGTGCTGATGTGCATGTCGATAATCCGCACAGGGTAGTTATGATCGTTGCAGATGAGTTAGCGCTTGGTTCACTTTTGGATGGATCTGGACACATAGATAATGGACTCTTCCCAAATATCTCAGCCCTTGCTAGCGATGCGAGGTGGTACCGCAATACGACAACCGTCTCGTATTACACGGTGACAGCAGTCCCTGCAATTGCTACTTCGCTGTATACCAAGAATCCTGATGCTCTCCCCATGGCGGCGAATTATCCAAACAGTCTGTTCTCATTGGTTGGGTCCCAGTACTCAATCAATGCCATTGAGTCAAGTAGAGAAGCGCTCTGCTCGCGTGCTGCCTGCGAGCCTGACAAGGGAACAATGAGGCGTCTGATTGCAAATGCTGTGAGGCTATGGGGCGACTTTGCTAAGCCGGGTTCTAAGCCGCCTCCTTGTCTCTGTTACGACTCAATTATTGCGGATGGTCTGCCGCACGGCGAGCAATTCGTAGCCTCCATTCAACCTTCCTCAACGCCAAGGCTTGACTATCTTCACGTCCTGACTCCCCACAATCCTTGGATACGCCTCCCAGACGGACGGATTTACGACACAGAGGCCAACTCGGAGACGATCCCCGATGGCCTTGATGTCTTTAACAACGTGGGAACCTGGGTATCAGAGGCGGCAGCCCAAAGTGCCCGGCAGCGCCACCTATTACAGACTCAAGCCCTCGACGCCCTCGTGGGTAAGGTTACAGAGAGGCTTCGAGAGATAGGGGCTTATGACGATTCCCTCATAGTGTTAACTGCAGATCATGGAGTCTCCTTCGATGCGGGTAAATTGGCTCGGGAGCCAGACCGCTCGAATTATGACGATATTCTTTGGGTGCCTCTGCTGATGAAATACCCAGGGAATAGTGGTGCCGGGTCTATCGACGACCGAACAGCGCGATCAATCGACATTCTCCCGACAATTGCCGATATCCTCCAAGTCAATATCCCATGGAAGATTGACGGGGTATCACTGCTGAGGCGAGAGCGCAAAGAAGACTCCTTAAAAGTGCTTCAGTTCGCTACAAATTCCCCAACTATCAAGGGTAAATCAACGAAGGATTTTTTTACAAGATACCCAGAAACGTCTGGTTTCCAGAGAGTGCTTGCGACCCCTCCGATTTCGTTGGGATCCAGAGACGACCTACGTCTTTACGGTTATGGATCTGCCTCCGAGTTTCATTCTCTCGTCGGGCGTGATGCGGGGCCCCTGATCCGGGGGGACGCGGAGCTTGTCAGCGGATGGCTTACATGGGTTAAGGCCTCAGACGGATTGACAGCTCCTTGGACCCTTGTTCGCCGAACCCTCACTGATAAAGATCAGGCGCTTATTGCGGTTGTCGTTAATGGCAAGGTTGCAGGCGTGGGGAGATCGTTCACCGACATATTGGGGAATCAGCGAGTCTCCATTATTGCAGCCCCTTCGCTTTTTAAAACAGGGTCCAACACAGTTGGCACATTCTCAGTTGAAGGCGACCCGACTGATCCGGAGCTGAAGTATGCAGGTGTGCAACCTGACTTCGTGCTCCGATAACTCTTCCGAAGGTTTAGTTGGTGGGTCTGATTTTACCTAGGTTTTAACTCGCGAATCAATATTTCAAGATCGGTGGAGGGCTACGGAGTAGTTGTAGTGACTACGGGTGACCCCCCGCCCGTCCCGATAGTTGTCGTAGTTGGGGCAACCGTCGTAGTAATTGATGGGCACGGTTCGCGCCGGGTACAACCGCTCGTTCCACTATTTTTAGGCAGCACACCAACGGCAAGAAGGGCGAGCGCCAATACTCCAAATGCGATTGCTCCGAGAATGATGTTGCGACGTCGCTTAGCAGCGCGCTCGCCAGTGGATCCGTTAGATCCTTTTGCCTGCTCAGTTGAAGTCATGGTGTCCTCGGCTGTTTCCTCGGTTGGTTGCTACTTGTGAGCAGTTACCTTAGTCGCCTCTACCTCCGCTCGGAAATAGTGCTCATTGAGAGAGCGAATCAGGTACGGGTAGTATCCCCTGATATATGACTGACAATTCAGCCCTTCCAAAGCCCGCAACTGTTGCTACTGCAAAGGCAAATCAGGATGTGGCAGATTCGCTGGATTTCACCGACCTTGCTGACTTCGAGCGAGCGCGCCGTGGGCTGATCTCGCAGATTGATCCGCCGACAATAGCGGGGCCCGCTGGAAACATCATCTGGGATGTAACGCGATACGAGTTTATTGAGGGCGCTGCGCCGGCATCTGTTAACCCCAGTCTCTGGCGACAAGCACAACTCAATAACATCCACGGTTTGTTTGAGGTAGTCCCTGGTATCTATCAAGTGCGCGGATACGACATCTCTAATATCTCGTTTATTCGAGGTGAGACGGGATGGATCGTTATTGATCCGCTCACAGTCGCTGAGACTGCGGCGGCAGCGCGAGCACTCGTTGATGAGGCCTTCGGTGTTCTTCCGATACACGCAGTCATCTATACCCATAGTCATGCTGATCACTATGGAGGAATTCGCGGGATAGTTACCGATGAAGAGATTGCATCTGGGGAAGTTCGAGTTATCGCACCCGACGGTTTCCTTGAGGCAGCGATTAGTGAGAATGTAACTGCGGGCCCAGCAATGACGCGTCGTGCCATGTATATGTATGGCGTCCTCCTACCGGTTGGAGCGCAAGGCCACATTGATGCAGGTCTTGGTAAGACGATTCCAATCGGTAATCGAGGCTTAATAGCGCCGACCGAATTAATTATCGAGTCGGGAACAGTTCTGGAGATAGACGGAGTGCCGATTGAGTTCCAGCTCACTCCAGGTACCGAGGCTCCATCTGAGATGAACTTTTATTTTCCATCGTTTCGAGCGGTATGCATGGCCGAGAACTGCGTAGCGACGCTGCATAACGTCTACACCCCGCGTGGTGCAGAGATTCGAGACTCGCTTGGATGGAGCAAGTACATAGATGACGCAATAGATCTTTTCTTATCTCGCAGCGACGTCGCATTCGCATCTCACCACTGGCCAAGATGGGGCACAGATGACATAGCTGCCTACCTCGGTGGACAGCGTGACATTTATCGCTACATACATGATGAAACTATGCGACTCGCTAACCATGGTTATACGGCTACTGAGATAGCAGAGATGGTGAAACTGCCATCGGCGATCGGCGACGAGTGGTTCAACCGTGATTACTACGGAACGGTTAACCACAATGTCAAGGCTGTATATCAGCGTTACTTGGGTTGGTTTGACGCTAACCCAGCGCACCTATTTGAGCTCCCTCCTGTTGAGGCAGCAGTGAAGTTCGTTGAGTACATGGGGGGAGCGGATGCTGTTCTCGTGCGAGCTCGTGCGGATTTCGATCGTGGCGAGTATCGCTGGGTTGCACAAGTTGTGAACCATGTTGTATTCGCAGACCCAGGCAACACTCAGGCACGCCAGCTTCAAGCTGATGCACTAGAGCAACTTGGATACCAGTCTGAGTCAGGGCCTTGGCGATCGTTTTACTTGACCGCTGCGCAGGAGTTGCGTAACGGAACGCCGTCGCTACCCGGCGTACGTGGTGCAGTGAGCCTTGATGTCATGCGTGCGATGACGCCCGAGATGGTTTTAGATAACTGTGCAGTGAAATTAAATGGTCCACTAGCAGCCTCGCACGATCTCAGCTTCGAGGTTGAGTTCATAGACAGGGGAGAGGTCCGCACTGTGTTTCTCTCTAACGGAACTCTGAGGCATAGGCCGTTCTCAATGAGGGCTGCAAATAAGTTCGCGCTCACACTCGAGACCTTCGTCAACCTAACCAGCAAGACAATGACGCTTGATGATGCGAAGACCTCGGGAGCGCTGGTCGCCACAGGCGAATCCGGCGAGTTCGAAACCTTCCTAGGTCTCCTTGAACAGTTTGATGTGTTCTTCGCAATTATCGAGCCGTAATACTGCGCCTGAGCAGTATTACTCGGTAGGCGATTCGGTAAAGCGCCGAAAAAATTCCTCGTCGGTATCGACCTCTAGGATCTAGTCCGCTAATGCATTGAGTTTGACGCGGTGATCGCCCTGCATCTCCGCTGCAAATTTGAACTGTGATCTCGATGGTTCGATTTCTACACCGTTTGTCGAGGCACAGATCTAGTACTCGGCGAGGTCCGCTCTCAAATTATTTAGTCGAGGTGCGATCGATAGTTCTTCTTGCCAGTGGACCTTTGCAACGTTCCACAATTCCTGGCGTCACCCGTCCGTACACCTTTGCTTCGCCCTCTCAAGTGAGTCTCCGAGGTAGTCCTAAGCAGCCATAGCTAAGACCTTTAAAGCGGCACTCGGCCCATCGGTGCGGTACGGTCAAGCCCCATGAAGATGCCTTTGGTGGTCAACCAGTTCATTGATCGAGCCGAGCGGGTGTATCCGGAGCGCATTGCCGTCATAGACGAGCCTCTCCAGCCGGCTGAGTCTTGGGGCTCGCTGACTTGGAGTGAGGTTGCTCGCAGGGCGCGTGCTCAAGCTGCGGGCCTCGATGCTCTCGGAATTGGCGAGGGCGAACGAGTCGCTGTTGTCTCTCATAACTCGGCTCGCCTGCTTACATCGTTCTTCGGCGTCAGCGGATCCGGGAGGGTGCTTGTACCTATCAACTTTCGCCTCTCCGCTAGCGAGGTCGCGTACATAGTTGAGCACTCTGGGGCTTCAATGCTTCTGGTGGACCCCGAATTAGAGGAGTCGCTATCTCACGTCAGCGCAGCGCACCGCTATGTGATCGGCGCAGAGTCTGATGCACTGCTCTACGACTTTGATAACGATCCCCGCGGGTGGAGTGCGCCAGATGAGGATGCAACTGCAACAATCAATTACACGAGTGGTACAACAGCGCGACCAAAGGGCGTGCAGCTAACGCACCGCAATATTTGGATCAACGCATCAACATTCGGCTGGCAGACAGGTGTAAGCGACCGGGATGTGTTACTGCACACCCTACCTATGTTTCACTGCAATGGGTGGGGGATGCCATATGCCGTGACAGGTATGGGCGGAGAACACATTGTTATACGCAAGGTTGATGGAGCAGAGATTCTCCGCCGTGTTGCAGAGCATGGTGTGACGCTTTTATGTGGTGCACCTGCCGTTGTATCAGCGGTATTAGAGGCAGCAGCATCGTGGGATGGTGCGATCCCTGGGAATGGAACTACCCGAATTGTTGTAGCTGGCGCTGCGCCTCCCACGAGAACCATTGAGCGCGTTGAGACTGAACTCGGGTGGGAGTTCATCCAGATATACGGTCTCACCGAGACATCGCCCTTGCTGACAATGAACCGATCTAGAGCTGAATACGATGATTTATCCCCCTCTGAACGCGCTGCACGCTTAGGCCGTGCTGGTGCACCTGCGCTGGGGGTAGATATGCGCGCCAGTGCTGACGGAGAGATTCAGGCACGCGCCAACATGGTGATGGCCGGATACTGGAGCCAGCCTGAGGCCACTGCCGAGGCCATGGAAGACGGTTGGTTTCGTACCGGGGATGGCGGAGTAATCGATGAAGAGAGTTATGTTGCGATTCTTGACCGCAAGAAGGACGTCATCATCTCTGGCGGCGAGAATGTCTCTTCAATATCAGTAGAGGATGCTCTGCATTCACACCCGGCAGTTGCAGAGGTTGCAGTTATCGGCATCCCACATGAAAAATGGGGAGAGACCGTGCACGCCCTCGTTGTTCTCTCAAGCGGTGAAGAGGCGACTGAGGTGGAGTTGATTGCCCACTGCAAAACCCTCTTGGCTGGCTTTGAGTGCCCTACAGGTATTGAGTTTCGCGATGAGCTCGCACGTACCGCTACGGGCAAGTTGCAGAAGTTCAAACTCCGTGAGCCTTACTGGGCCGGCAGAGAGCGCCAAATTAACTGAGCCCTCCTGGGGTTTTGCTTCTCGCTCCTTGGCTCCTCTAGGTTCGCTAACGTTCTGCGAATGGCTTCCAATAACGCTAGTTGGGCACTGGATAAATCGAACCTCTTAACCACCGAGGAGATGGCGCAGTTTGTGGCGCGTGGCTTTGTTGAGTTTGAGGGGGTAGTACCAGAGGAGATCAACCTTGCAGCGATCGCAGAGTTTGAGCGCACCGGGGTTGCTGACATGGTGCGCCCAAAGCCGAAGAGTGGTGCTCCTCTCTCTGATATCTATCCAGATCCGTCGCCTATTGGGCAGATGCTGAGGCTTGATCGCGTACAAGGAATCATTCATAGCCTTGTTGGGCTCGATGCCGTTTATGACCATGACTGGGTACATGTGCGCGAGTCAGGCGACATTCTCGAT
>CALQAT020000040.1:0-13723 GCA_943328625.2 Bordetella parapertussis
AACGAGGATTGCGAGAACTGCGGTCGCCGCAGAGGCCCAAAGCAAGGCCCATTCGGTTGAACCTAGGTGAAAGAGTTGGTAGCCACCCTCGGCTGCGAGATTCATTCGGACTCTTGCTCCTTGTAAAGATTGTGACCGCGTGCATCTGCCCACGGTTGGCCTGTAGAGGCCCTTATATATTGCCGATCAGTTGCCGGTAGAACACCGGTTTGCTACTAGTGACCGAGGCCACTTAGACCGGGTGAATCTAGCCGGAGAGCGCTGCCTTGGGCCGAACCGTCACGCTATAAGTAATTGAGCTTCCCTCAATTGGTCATGGGTCCCCTTAGAGCCGAGGCTCCAAACCCACCGCATTCTCATTTCTTATCCCCGATATGTGGTGCCCCACTAAACGCCTCTCAGCGAGAATGTGACTACTCCATGTGGTACGGAACGGAGGTCACCACGGTTCCCTTGCGGAATAGCAGGCGGGCCTTGAGGACAAGTGCACTCTGATTATGCAGGAGGTGCGCCCACCAAGAATCCACGACGAACTCCGGGATCACGACCGTAATCGTGTCGTTGTCGCGCTGGGCATCAAGCTCGTCAATAAAGGCAAGCACTGGCCCAGTGAGCTCGCGATATGGCGAGTAGACCAACTCGAGGGGGATCTCAATATCAAAGACCCTCCACGACTCCACCACAGCCGCCTCCTCCTCATCATCCGAGACCACACACACAGCGATCAAGCGGTTGGGGTTGAGGGAGCGTGAATACGCGAGGGCCTCTAGCACCCCTCGGTGGACCTTCCCTACCAGGACGACAACCGTATGGTTCACCGGTCGAGTCTTGTAGTCGGTGCCCACAGCAAGGCTCAGCGAGACACTCTTGTAGTGCTTGTGGATCACTCTGAAGATCATGATGATAAATGGAATGATCACAATCGGCACCCACGCGCCACTTGAGAATTTCGTTATTGCAACAATTAGAAGCACCACCAAGGTGGCAAAGGATCCGACGCCGTTGAGCACCATGTTTCGCTTCCAACCCGGCTCCTTCTCCTTGCGATGGTGAACCACCATGCCGGCCTGCGAAAGAGTAAAGGAGGTGAACACGCCAACCGCATAGAGCGGAATCAACGCGTTGGTCTTACCGCCGAAGCCGACGATCAAAGCGCTAGCGGTAACCGCTAGTACGAGCACTCCATTGGAGAACACCAAGCGATCGCCGCGGTTGGCCAATTGCTTTGGAAGGTAGCCGTCAGCCGCAATAATCGAAGAGAGCCTCGGGAAGTCTGCGTACGCAGTGTTGGCTGCGAGCGTCAAGATCGCAGCCGTCGCAAACTGCAGAATCAGATAGAGAGGACCGCTACCAAATACCAGGAGCCCCATCTGCGAGAAAACGGTTTGGTCATGGCTTGGGTATGGCTGTATTCGATGGGCCAATAGTGAGACACCGAAGAACAGACCGCCAAGAATAAACGCCATCCATGTGAGGGTTGCGGCTGCGTTTTTAGACTCTGGGCGCTTAAATGCTGGCACTCCATTGGAGATTGCCTCTACACCGGTCAGTGCAACTGCACCGGAGGAAAAACCCTTTAAAATAAGGAATAATCCTAGTGTGCCACCGGCTGCGAGAGTCCCGTCAAACTCTTTCGGGTCGAAGGGCACCTTTCCTATATGGCCCGTGTACGACTGGAATAAACCGTAGACAACTAGTCCTGTCAGCATCACAATATAAATGTATGTAGGTGCAGCAAAGATGCGCCCTGATTCCTTGATACCGCGAAGATTGGCGAGACTTATCAAGAGAATGAGTGCAAGCCCGAGTGGCACTCGATGGTCGGCAAGGCCTCGAAGGGCCGGTATCGAGACAATCGCTGCAACACCTGCGGAGATCGAAACTGCGACGGTCAGTATGTAGTCGACAAGTAGTGATGCCCCTGCTACGAGAGAGGGGGTCTCTCCAAGGTTCTCACGCGATACAACGTATGAGCCTCCGCCGCTCGGGTAAGCAAAGATCGTCTGTCGATACGAAGTAACAACAATCGCCAAGAGGAGCGCTACCGCAATCGCGATCGGCATCAAGACGTTGAGCCCGAGAGCAAGGCTTGATGCTCCAAGCGCTACAACAAAAAGAATCTCCTCGGTCGCATACGCCGTTGAGGAGATCGCATCAGAGGAGAAGACTGCAAGAGCGATCGTCTTAGAGATGCGTTGATGCTCTTGCTCGGTCGTAGCGAGGGGCCGACCAACGAATATCCGTTTTAACACAGAGAACATTTCTTGTGGCCCCCAAGAGCAGCGGAGAGGATCGTTGAAATTTCTCACAAGTAATCTGTTACTTACTTACAGTCCCCAAGTGAGTGTCTCTATCCTGCCACTCTCGGCGGCCCTCAACCCGCACCCGGCTTTGAGGAGATGCCTAGAGATACGCCCAAAGCAAAGGAGCGCGGGTAGGTTATGAATATGCGTGTTGCCATTGCGGGTGCAGGAAACGTCGGACTCCATGTCGCTAATGCTCTCCACAGAGCGGGGCATGAGATTCTTCTCATAGAGCAGCGTCAGGCGGTCGCCAATCGCGCCACTGTCGAGGAGGGCATCGAGTGGTACATCGGTGACTCCTGTGAGGTCTCCTCACTTCGCGAGGCAAGACTCGAGACCTGTGAGGTACTCGTTGCTGCCACAGGGGACGACGAAGACAACCTTGTTACCTCGCTTCTAGCGAAACAAGAGTTTGGGATCCCGCGAGTAATCGCACGCGTCAATCACCCGAAGAACGAGTGGATGTTCAATGAGAACTGGGGGGTGGACCAATTTGTCTCTACCCCACAGCTCATCACCAGTCTTGTAGAGGAGGCTGTAAACGTTGGAAAGCTCGTTGAGTTGCTCCGCTTCGACGGCGGATTGGCGAGACTCGTTGAGGTAAAACTCAACGAGGACTCCCCGATTATCAACAAGACAATCAAAGAGATTGACATTCCTCGCGACGCCACAATCGTTGCCATCCTGCGCGAGGAGCACTTAATAGTGCCTCGGGGAGACTCGGTCTTCTACGTAGGGGATGAGGTACTTGCGCTAGTAACCCCTGACTCAGAAGACTCGGTGCGCCACATCCTCACTAACGACTGAGGGCTCGACTTAGAACTGGGCTTAGTAAATTCAGAGACCTATCAGGTTGCTGTGCCTCTAGCAATAATGCGGTAGACCGGATTCATGAATACCACCCGAGCATTCTGCCTAAACGGCACGCCTTCGAGCATCAACCTTCGACCGGTATTAAGGCCTGGAATCGTTCTACGCCCCAAGAATACCGCTGTCACTGAGCCTCGGCCATCCTTCACTGTCACCTCTAGGGCTGCGGAGTGCGCCCTAGGTACAAGCCTCACGGAGGAGATCTCACCAGCAATAAAGACTGTCTCACGCATCTTTATCTGGTCGATAGGCACTGCTCGAGACTCCTCTGACCACTCGACTAGAGCTGCGCGATCAATCTCGTGAACTGGCTTGGTCAACTTGTCTAGGAATTTCTTCAGCGCCATGGCTATTGCCTCCGCCCACCACAATACCCGCAGCACCAAATAGTTGCAGGCCCGGGATAGGGCACGAGCGACATCGCACCATAAAACGGCACCAAAAAACCAAATGCGCCGGGTCAAGCAATCCCTCGCGTCTCGTTCTACGATAAGTCAGACCGATACGAGGGAGATTGCTTTGCACGTCGTAGTCGTCGGCTGTGGCCGAGTAGGTAGTGAGATCGCAGTGACGCTTGAGGCTCAAGGCCACAGCGTCTCGATAGTCGATAAGCGTAAAGACGCGTTTCGTCGCCTCCCGAAAGATTTTGCCGGTGACCGCATTCTCGGTTTCGGTTTCGATAGAGACACGCTCATTGAGGCAGGCATCACCGACGCGGGAGCACTCGCATCTGTTACCTCCGGAGACAACTCCAACATCATGTCAGCGCGCGTTGCACGCGAGACATTTGGCGTGCCGCAGGTAGTCGCAAGAATTTATGACCCGAGAAGAGCCGCGATTTACGAGCGCTTAGGGATACCTACAGTCGCTACCGTCTCTTGGACCACAGAGCAGGTTGTTCGACGGCTAGTACCAACGACGCTCCCCACTGATTGGACCGATGCCTCTGGTGGTGTCCATCTAGTTGAGCGAACCCTTCCAGGGCACTGGGCGGGCAGGCGACTCTCAGGCCTTGAGGAGTTCGGAAGATTTACGCTTAGTGCTGTTACTCGCCTTGGAACCGCTCAGGTTGCTCGCAATGATCTAGTCGGGCAGTCAGGCGACATTCTTCACCTAGTAGTCGCCACTGATGCATTGGATGAGCTCGAGAAGCGACTCGCCACTACTACCGACCACTAGCTCCACCAATAACTCCAACCATTAGCCCCCGCAGCAAGATTCGCGCATAGCGCCACCATCTCAGCCTGCCCGCGTGGCATCGTTGCACTATGCACCCCAAAGACAGAGCCTCAGTTCAAGAACAGCGGCACCTAAATCTCTCTAGGGTGCTGATCCCAGCAACCTTGTTTATCTGCGCTGCCCTGATCTCAGCCTGTGGTTCAGGTGGCGATAAGGACATCACCAAGAAATCAGAGGAGAAGCCGCAGCTTGAGAAGGTTCAGTTCGCTGCGGGGGATGTGAAGGTGGTGCGTACAGGCAATACCGGAGAGGCCAACCTCACCGACGTAGATGCACTCTTAGCAGCAACCGCAAAATATGTGCGCCAAGCCTCGGTGATTCCAATGCATGGTGAGCCCCTAAAGATCTCAGACCTGCTCACCTCCGCTGCACGGCCAAATGCAGTAGGCGAAGCAAGCGATGCACTCACCGATGTTGGGGTCTCGCCTGCTACAGACTCCGTCGAGGTCATAAGCGCCCCATTGCCGATCACAATTCTCACTGACAACACCGGGATCGCTGCGCTTGCAACCGTCTCAATTGACGTAACCATCAGCACTAAAACAAAGAATGGTGCAGTAAAGATTCATCGGGTCGGCGAACTCGCTTTTGTCCATGAGGGCAGCACCTGGCTGATCGACGGATGGCGGCTAACTGTAAATAGAGATGGCAAAGGAATCGCTTCAGCGCCAAAAACATCCTCCTCGACAGAGGCTCCATGATGCTCTCTACAGGAACAACTTTGAGACGCTCTATGAAACGCGCGATTAGCACGCTCTCGATACTTCTCCTCGCAATTGCCATGGGCACTGCAGGGCGCGCTGCTTGGTGGCTAAAGACAGGGCGTATGCCGATTGCCGCAGGGGCGACCTACATGACGGTTACAAAAACCGCAAGCGCTGACTCAACCCCAGTTCCGGGGATTGCACCAATATTTGTCTTAGTTGTTGGGAGCGATGCTCGCAGCGGGGAGACGGTGGCTCGCGGTGATGCGATCCACCTTGTTGGAGTAAATCCACAGAGCGGCCAAGCCACGATGCTTGATATTCCGCGTGACACTGGGGCGCAGATACCTGGCCACGGAACCGACAAGATCAACGCAGCAATGTCAGCAGGTGGCGCACAACTGCTCGCGGATACCGTAGGAAATCTCGTAGGTGTAAAAGTTTCGTTTGTAATCACAACTGACTTCGACGGGTTCATGGGCATGGTCAATGATCTCGGGGGCGTAGACGTCAACGTCATCTCTCGCAATGTCGATCGTGAATACAGCGGGGCCAACTTCGAGGTTGGCACAACACACATGAACGGCACCCAAGCGCTTGCCTTCAGTCGCAACCGACACGGATTCCCATCGGGTGACCTAAAGCGAAGCGAGAACCAGGGCTACTTCATTCTTCAAACCCTCGGCCAGTTACGCACCAATAATCCGGGGCCTTCTGCAACTCTCGGGCTTCTCGGCAACCTCGGAAGGCATGCACGCCTTGTCAATATGGGTTGGGCTGATGCGTACAGACTCGGGCGCCTAGGCCTCTCCTTAGACCCACAGAATGTGCGCAATCTTGTGATACCCGTTGGCCCTGGGGTTGGCTCTCGCCTTGCGCTGCTCGGTAACGCACGCGATCTCTTCAATGATTTTGCAGATGACGGAGTGCTCCAACGCCACTAACAGAACGCCTCACATCAGCGCGTTATTGAGGACTGTTACATAATTGTCACCCTCTCTAGGTACCCTCACTAGGTGAATCCGGACCCGAGAGATGCAGGCGGCACCCTCGATGCACTCTCGCGCGATCCGGAGTTTGAGGGGAGGCTTGTATTCGATGCAGAGATCCCCGAGCGAGCGGCTCTCTACGGTTCGCTCGAAACCCCGTTATCACCTGCCCTAACCGAGCGAGTAGCGGAGAGGAAACTAGATACTCTCTGGAGTCACCAAGCCTCCGCAATTGATTCGCTCCGATCCAAAGAACACACGGTCATTGCCACCGGCACCGCGTCGGGGAAGAGCCTCTGTTATCAGTTGCCGATACTCGACTCGATTATCAATACCTCAACCTCAACCTCTCTCCTGCTCTTCCCCACAAAGGCTCTTGCTCAGGACCAACTACGTTCGATGCGCTCGTGGCTGCTCCCAGGCGTGAAGGCAGTTACCTACGACGGAGATACTCCGCAAGAAGACCGCACTTGGGCTCGGCGTAATGCCAATGTCGTACTGACGAATCCAGAGATGCTCCATATGGGGATACTTCCATCGCATGCGCGTTGGGCAACCTTCCTCATGCGCCTTGATTACGTCGTGATAGACGAGCTACACGCTCTACGCGGAATCTTTGGAGGGCATGTTTCGCAGGTGCTTCGTCGACTGCGCCGAATCTGTGCGCATTACGGGTCCTCCCCAACATTCTGTTTTACTAGCGCCACAATCGGCAATCCGGCGGAACTCGCAAGCACCCTTATCGGGTCTCCGGTGGGCGCCATTACCGATGACGGATCACCCGCGAGTGCAAGGCGTTTTGCCCTTTGGCAACGACCATTAATCGATGATGCGCTCGGTAAGCGCGCGTCTGCCAACTCTGAGACCGCTGCACTCCTTACTGCATTCGTGCGCGATGGGCACCCAACACTTGCTTTTACCCGTAGCCGGCGCGGGGCAGAGTTAGTAGCGGACCAGACCCGCCGCACATTAGAGATAGTCGCACCAACCCTCGCTGATCGTGTCGCTGCGTACCGTGCCGGTTATCGCTCGGATGAACGGCGCGAGATCGAGGCCGCTCTAAACGATGGCCGACTTCTTGGAGTAGCGGCTACGAATGCACTTGAACTCGGGATTGATGTGGGGGGTCTTGATGCAGTCGTCATCAACGGTTTCCCCGGCACAATCGCGTCGCTGCGTCAGCAATCAGGGCGCGCTGGTAGGTCGGGGCAACGCTGCTGCTCGGTACTTGTGGCCGGCGACGATCAGTTAGATCAGTGGTACGCAGCGCACCCAGAACAGTTACTCGATCGCTCCCCCGAGGCTGCCGTCATCAACCCGAACAATCCATTCGTACTCAGGCCCCATATTGCATGTGCAGCTCACGAATTGCCGCTCTCTCCAGAGGACGAGAAATGGTTTGGAGCGGAGATTGACGAGGCCGTACGCGAACTCGTAATTGCCGACCTCTTAAAGCCACGTAAAGGGCTCATGTACTGGGCTGGGCAGTCGCCACCAGCACCTGCAATTGGGCTTCGCAGTGGTGCGACCGAGGAGTTCTCACTACTCGACGCTTCGGGTGGATCGACTCGATTGATAGGTACTGTCGATGGAGCACGCGTCCACAGCGTCGCCCATGTTGGTGCGATCTATCTACATCAGGGTCGCCAGTGGCAGGTAGAGAGCCTCGACCTCAAGGATCATGTGGCGTGGATGGTCGATGCCGATGATCTAGACGAGTACACGATCGCACGCGAAGAGACCGACATAACCATTATTGAGACCGACCAATCTCTTGCGTGCGGTTTTGGTACAGCTCATATCGGGCGGGTTGAGGTGACCAACCAAGTAGTTGCATACCAGCGACGACGGGTAGGGAGCGGAGAGTCACTCGGCACCGTCGCCCTCGATGTACCAGCGCGCTTGCTAGATACACGCGCCTGTTGGTACACGATTGATCTCGAGCGGCTTGTGCGTGCAGGGGTAGACCCATCGCGAATCACCGGTGCAGTCCATGCTGCCGAGCACGGACTCATTGGTCTACTTCCACTCTTCACAATCTGCGACCGCTGGGATGTAGGCGGAGTATCGATGGCGATGCATCCCCAGACAGGCGACCCGACGATATTCGTCTACGACGGATACGCAGGGGGAGCCGGGATTGCCGAGTTGGCATTCGCGGATGTGACGCGCCATGTCAGCGAGACACTCTCACTACTTGAGTCATGCCAATGCGATGAGGGTTGTCCCTCCTGCGTCCAGTCTCCAAAATGTGGAAACTGGAATGAGTATCTAGACAAGGGAGCAGCGATTCTGCTTCTTCGACTTCTGAACTCTTAGAAGCGATTACCACTCAAGCACCGCTGCACTAGTTCCATGAGACCCTGACCACTCAATAGTCGCCGAGATGCGCTCTCCAATCTCAACAAGGCGAAGAACTTTTGCTCCATTGCGCAGGGCTATATCGCGTGACCTACTCTCAGCCTCCTCCTGGGAGTATCCACTTACGCGATCACTAGCCATTGCTGCGACAACTATCTCTGAGACAGTCTCCGAATGGGCTCGCTCAACTGCAATCCTCCCTGCGCTGCCCGCTGCGATAGATGCCGCTGCTCCAAGGGCCACACCCACTACCAGCAGTATGGCGGCACTACCGCCTTCGCACCTATCTCCAAATTTATTCATCTCTCGACGCGCACCACTGCGCGCGCCTTCATTATGGGGTCCGGGAGCAGCGGCCCGACTACCGGAATATCAGTATGGGCTTTTATGCGCAGCACCACAGAGATTGAATCCCCTATCTGTCGATGCTTCCCTAACTCAAGATCAACACCTGGTAGCGCCTTGCGTGCCGCCGCCAATACGATTGATTGATCTGGAGAGAGCGCCGCGGCCCGAGCCGCTTCATGTACTGCCTGCTCTAGAAGTAACCGTGTGCGCACCACAGATACAACCTGAAGGGTGCAGAGCAGAACAATGATTACTAGAGGTAAGACGAGTACAAACTCGACGGTTGATTGACCAGTCTGCCCAAGAATCCGCGTCATGTTACAGCGCGTCTTTTGGCATTCTTCATCAACTAATTTCCCTGAAAGGCTCGGGTCCACGGACTCAAACATGCTTATCCTGGGATCAAACGGCCGACAACCATGTCGAATAGTTTCGTAATACCGCCGCTCTTTGATGCCCATGTAAGTAACAGGGTTGCGATTGCAGCAGATCCAAGTATCACAAGTGCATACTCTGCTGTTGTCTGGCCTGCCTCATCGGCGTCACTCTTCACGCGCTCTGCAAATTTACGGATTAAATGCACGGCTACCTCCTGGTAGTCGGTGGATTGAATTTGGGTCGGCGCAGGGCCAACGCAGTGAGGCTCGGTCAGTGACCGGCGAGCGCACCGAGTACAACTGGTGCGAGAGTCAGCAGCCCAAAGGCAGGAAGAATAGTAAAAACAAGGGGAAATAGAAGGCGAATCGGTACTGCTCTGGCCCGTGCCTCTGCTTGTTGGCGACTAGCAATGCGAGATGATTCAGCTAATCGCTGGAGTGCGCTGCGGATCGGTGCTCCGCTTCGCGCCGAGGCAGCGAGTGCGTCACCGAGTGTTATTAGGTCTCTGTGGGGCGGGGGCGATTCGCATGCAGATACGAAGGTTCTTCCCCTATCGCTCGCAGTGGCTAGATCGATACACCATCCGGAGACTGTCGGCGGCGCCCACTCCACAACAGCCGCAACCGAACCAGCAGGTGTACATCCCGATGCCGCGGCAAGTGCAAGCAGATCAATGAGCACTGGTATATCTCGCGAGACCGCGTTATCCATGATGCGGTTAGAGCGCCTTCGCGCTGGTACGCCAACAACTCGAAGAAACGGTATGGAGTCGATACTTTGAGTGCGGTGAGAGGCTTGCTTCTTCTCCATTAGTTGCGCCCGAGATCTTGCAGCAGACTTATTGGCGCGAGTCAAGATGGGCACTGCGATTAGCGCCCCCCATCCACACCCAATGAGCACCCCTAAGGGCGTCTCAGAGTTCGACATCTCAGGCCACCGAGTTAACAATGCGATGCATCCAGAATGCACCAAGGGCATCGAGGGATAATCCCCCAAGCAGGCAGGCCAGACCACTCCACGAACTTACCAACTGCGCTAGAGACCCGGGATTCGCTGCTCCACCAATTACGAGGAAAAGCAGCGGAGCAGCAGCGACGACAAGAGCGGAGAGGCGTGACTGAGTCGCTAGCGATAGGGCCTCATTGCGGACGACATCGCGGGCACGCAATGCTGCGGAGAGTCCCTCAAGTCCATCAACTGCCGGGCCCCCTAGGTTGAGAGCAATCGCTAAACCGGCTACTAGTGCACGCACATCCGGGTCGTTAGACGCACTCCACCAATTCCTCAGAGACTCAACTGCGCTCATCCCCGAGACGCGCATAGACCGCAGGCGATCAAGGTCTCGTCCAAGTGGCCCTGGCGCGACCGCTACATCAATGACTGCAGAGAGCGATGAGCCACCCCGAACTCCAAAGATGATGGAGTCTGTCAGTGCTGGGACTCCGCGGCGCCTCGCTTGCGCTGCACTGCGTCGCGTCTGTATAACCCAAGCCGGTAATGCCAGAACTACACCACCGCAGATGGCTCCGGCTGTTGCCAGACCAAGAAGAGGGCCGGTGATGATTGCAAGCAGCGCCGCTATCCCCCACCCGCTAAGGAGTTGCTGACCTGATAGGCGAAGAGGGCTTTGCTCAATCGCATCGTTTAGAAGGACCTCTAGTTGATTGGGGGGTCTAGTTACCGGGGGGCGCAGGGAGTTGGTGCGCCGACGCGCATCCCCAGTATGAGCAGCATGAGCGCAGAAGACAGCGCCGGCTAACGCGAACGGAGCCACCATCACAGACCCACCACAAGCCGGCGCGACATAGAGACAGCGCCGGCTAACGCGAACGGAGCCACCATCACAGACCCACCACAAGCCGGCGCGACATAGAGACAGCGCCGGCAATAGCAAAAGGAGCCACCATCACTGAACGACTGCGTCTCTAAGCGCTGGACGCGAGACGGGACCCGCGACTAGGCCGCGTCCGCGGACCCACCGATCTATTACCGCTAGTCGCGTCCCCGGTGGCGTTACCTCTGCTATCTGAACAATTCTTCGTGTGCCCCCGACGCCTCGCGCCACAACAATAATCAGGTCAATCGCAGCAGCAATGTGAGCGCGTACTGCAGCGAGTGGAATCTCACCGCCCCCTAGTAGCGCCAGACTCTCTATTCGATGAAGCGCCTCAAGCGCCCCATTTGCGTGGAGCGTGGTAGCCGAGCCCGAGTGTCCAGTATTCAGTGCTTGAAGCATGTCAAGTACCTCTGGGCCCCGCACCTCGCCAACGATGATTCGATCTGGGCGCATGCGTAATGCAGTTCGAACTAGATCGCGAACCGTTACAGCACCGGCCCCTTCAGCGTTCGGAGAGCGCGCCTCAAGGCGCAGTACGTGATCACCGGGGAGTCTCAACTCCGCTGTCTCTTCGATTGTGACAATGCGAGCGTTCGCATCGATGAAGGCACCGAGAGCATTTAGAAGCGTTGTCTTACCGGCCCCCGTTCCTCCTGCAATTACCATATTTGCACCGGAGTCAACTGCATTGCGCAGGAAGGAGATACATGCTTCGTCGGGGTCAAAAGCCTCGAGCGGGACTGGCGTTGATCCAAAGCGTCTAATTGTTAAGCATGGACCATCAATCGCGACTGGCGCTATTACAGCGTGCAGGCGCGCTCCGTCTGGGAGGCGCGCATCGACCATTGGAGAGGATCTATCTAGGCGAAGCCCGAGAGGTGTAATGACTCTCTCCACAATTCTCATCAGTTCATCGGCATCGACCCGTGTCGATAGAGACTCAAGTTGCCCTGCTCGCTCAACCCAGCAGCGTGCATCTCCATTTACCATTATCTCGGTGACCTCGCTGTCCCTAAGGATCGCCTCGAGCGGGCCGAGGCCGGTTAGATCATCGATGAGGGTCTCGACAAGTGGGGCGGCTGCCGCCGAGGAGAGCAGGGGGGCCTCCTCGGCGACAAGCGCCATCATGTGCGAGCGGAGAGCGGAACGCGATACCGCTGGAGACTCCGCTACGCGCGCTCGAACCCGTCTGCGAATTGCTGAGGCCTCTGTCGCCCCAAGCAGATCATTCACGCGGCCGCCCCAGCTTCGCTCGGGTTAAGCCCTACCGCGTTGAGTGCATCGCGCGCAGCGCGCTCTAATGCCTCTGGGATTCGCGTCGGCAATACCCCGGCATCTACTGCCCGTGCTATTACCTCACGCACTGGCACCCTCGCTATTACCGGTCGACCTATTACATCCGCAATCTCGCGAACTCCTAGGGCTCGGCCTGGCTCCTCTACCAAGACAACACCCGCGACACGGCGAGTAAACGCGCGCCGTACACCTCGCCGGAGAGCTAAGTAACACGGGCGCACAACTATTAAAGAGATATCCGCTACCTCGAGCACACCTTGAGCAGCAGCAGTATTCGCTGTGCCGAGATCAATCACCGTTGGTGGCCCATCTCGCAGAGCAACTGCGAGCGCAGCACCAGACTCAGCACTCGGGTTCACCTCCTGGAGCAGCGCCCCACCGATTGGGAGCACGGAGAGGTTCGGCGCAGCCGTTACAGAGAGCCGCATAAGCCCTTCGCTCTCAGCCTCCGGCCCGAGGGCGAGCCAATCGAGTAAGCCGGTATCGGGATCATTCCCCATGCCAAGAATTGCGGGCTGGTCACCGGCAAGATCTGCGAGACGAGTGGGGCCCGAGCGGGCGAGGACTAGCGAGCAGGCAGCGGCAACCACTGAGGTTCCGGAGCCGCCCTTTGGGGACCATATGGCGAGGAGCGACATGCTCTCTCCCTTCGAGCGCAGTGAAAAATTACGACTTGGGGAAAGTCAGGGGAGAGCAAAGAGACGGTAGACCGCCGAGCTCATCCGAGTCAAGGAAAATATTTCTGCTTGTTTACCCGATAAAAAGCGCCTTATTAGAACAACTCTAATAATCCTTGACCACATCTGCCCGCCATAGGCGTATCCTCCAACCATGCCAGGAGCCGCATTCTTCGACCTCGATAAAACAATCATCGCTAAGAGCTCGGTCCTAGCGTTCGGCAAGCCCTTCTATCGCGAGGGTCTCCTCTCAAGGGGCATGATTGCGAAGAGCATCTACGCGCAGATTGTTTTCATGCTTGTTGGCGCCGACGAGAGCAAGATGGAGAAGATCCGCGAGTCGATGCTCTCCCTAACCAAGGGGTGGAACCAAGAACGTATTGCAACGATTGTGCGCGAGACCCTTGACGAAATTATTTCACCAATTATTTTTGCAGAGGCACTTGAGTTATTCGCCGAGCACCATGCCGCTGGCCAGCGCGTGATTATTGTCTCCTCCTCGCCGATGGAGGTAGTCGGCCCACTCTCTGAGTATCTCGGAGCCGACGAGGTAATCGCGACATTGGCCGAGATTGACGATGACGGGAACTACACAGGCGATCTTGCGTTCTATGCCTATGGCCCATTTAAAGCAGAGGCGATCTCCGCTATTGCGCTGCGTGACGGACTAGATCTTGCAGAGTGCTACGCGTATAGCGACTCGATTACAGACCTACCGATG
>CALQAT020000041.1:0-13469 GCA_943328625.2 Bordetella parapertussis
AATGTCGCCGTTTGTGATATCAGCAACAACAACAAGGCCTCCGAGGGCTCCCGCTGCAGCGACTCGATCTACCAGTCGGCGCTCGACCTCATACTGCAGCGACTGGTCAATCGTAAGTACAAGATCGTCACCGCGTTTTGCAGGGATGATTGATCTGCTGGTCCTAGGAATCTCGCGTCCACGTGCATCGGTCTGGGCACTAATTCGCCCGCGCTTGCCTTTAAGAATTGAGTCATTACTAGCCTCAAGTCCACTCAACGCTGCACCTTCTAGGTTGACGGAGCCGAGAACTGGAGAAGCAAGATTCCCTCCACTTGGGTTGACACGCTTCGGCTCATTCACAAAATAGATGCCACCAAGACTGTAGAGAGCCTTGTTTTTAGATGCCTTTGGGTCAAGAGCCTTGACCTTCTCGACGACCGATGCATCAACCTGGCGCGCTAGGTACTGGAAGTGGTTCTTTGCCTTAAGTCGGGTGAGGATCTCTCGACGTGGAAGTCCGAGAATCGGTGCGAGGAGTGAAGCTGCACGGCCCTTGTCTTTCACCAAAGTCGGGTCAACAACAATGGTATTGCTGGGCGCTGATAGTGCGAGATCAATACCGTTACGGTCGAAGATTGTTCCCCGATCCGCCGCTAGGAGGGTTGTGTGCTCTCGCTGAGTTACTGAGTATGCAATGAAACGATCACGCTGCACTACTTGCAGGTAGATCATCTTTGCCCCCGCCACTGCAAATACAAAGACCGCTACGCCGAGGAACCAGAGGAGGCGCTTTCTCGTCTGTAAATGAATTTGATTTGCAGAGAGCCGTTTGGTGGGGACTACCGGCCGAGTCGCGCGATCAGCGACGTAGGAAGTTGCGGCGACAACAAGCGCTGTCAATGCAGAGAGGAGAGAGGCTAATAGTCTTGAGAAAATAGGGGTTCGATCCGCAGACGCTCTTCGTGATGAGGCTGCAGGCTCTGAATCTCCTCGGCCCATTGACTCTGCAGGGGAACTCGCCGGCACTGAACGTGCACGGCGCGTAGCGGCAGGGCGCGCTGACGTGTTATTCGCACTTCTAGGAGCACGCCTGTCTTCAGTAGTAGATCTCGATGCACCGCCGCTATCTCGGGAGGAGCGAGAGGAGCGCGTCGCAGTCCCAATGGGGGCGCTTACCTCGGGTCTCGCACGTCCTCTCGACTCCGCACTCCCACGGGTGGCGGCGCGGGGTGTGGGAGTCGTCCGTCCGGTCGACTCCCCGCTCCTTGGCGTCGGCTTCTCGGCCGGCCGAACGGTTCTGGTCTTCGCATTGATGGGGTCATGGTCGCGCTTCAAGGTGTGGCTTCACCCTCTCCCAATCCTCGCCGAGGGTCGACGATCTCGATTTAAATGCACCAGAACTTGAGGAGGGAACGACTCCATCTACGCTGATAAATCGCGGAACCGGGCCCCTGATTAGCCCAAGACTTGCGGCCTTGGACGCAATCTTCGACGGGGCTGAGGCCTCTGCATAAGCGAGACGCTCTGACTGATACTCAGCCTGCGCAGCCTGAGTATCAACCGTGAGAGTCCTAAGGCGAATCTGCCCCTGCGACACGAACGATTGGAATATGAAGGCTCCGAGGATCACAAATCCAGCAATTACTAGGAACGCTCGAATGATGACTGATCTGGCATGGTGACGGCGACGCGCTTTCTCGTCCACAACACGTAACTGAGGCGATGCCTTCGGCGTTACGCGACGTTGTGCTGGCCGGGTGCCTGACTGATTAGTGCGGGCGCGCGCGGGGGCGCGAAGTGTTGCGGTCATGCGAGGCGCTCTGCAACGCGGAGCAACGCGCTACTAGCGCGAGGATTCTCCTCTACTTCAATCTCGCTTGGGCGCTCCGGCTTGCGGGTTACGAGCCGCACAAGTGGAGCCTCTAACGGAGCAACGGGTAGGTCTGGCCGCCCTAGTTTTGGTCCCCGACCTGCCCAGTTATTGAATCGCTGCTTAACCATGCGGTCTTCGAGGGAGTGGTATGCAAGTACCAAGACACGACCGCGAGGTGCGAGTAGGTGCACAGATTCATCGAGCCCAGAATCGAGTTGCTGAAGTTCGCGATTGACCTCCATACGTATGGCCTGGAAAGTGCGGCGAGCAGGGTGGCCGCCCTTCCTGCGAGCAGGCGCTGGGATCGCAGCCTTGATCGCATCGACTAGGTCGCCGGTAGTTACGAGTGGTCTCCTAGCAATGACCTCGCGTGCGATGCGTGAAGCAAAACGCTCCTCGCCGTAGGAGGAGATGATCGATGTGAGATCGGACTCGTCATAGGTATTGAGCACATCTGCCGCGGTAATCCCCTGCGAGGAGTCCATACGCATATCAAGTGGTGCCTGGTCCCAGTAAGAGAAGCCTCGCTCGCGCTTATCGAGTTGCGGGCTGCTTACCCCTAGGTCAAAGAGAATTCCCACTATGTCCCCCTCAGTCTCTCGTCGAACGGTCTCGGCAAGATCCGCAAACCCCGCATGGACCACCGAGGCACGCTCACCAAACTCTGCGAGCGCTGCCCGAGCTGCTGCCACGGCGATCAGATCTCGGTCGATACCGAGGACCCGAAGGTCGGGGCGTGCTGCAAGAAGTAGGCGTGAGTGCCCAGCGCCGCCGATCGTGCAATCCACGACCGTGCCCTCTGGAACCTCAACGAGGTGAGCGATGACCTCCCGTGCCATTACCGGGCGGTGCTCGAACTCCTCGCTTACCAACCTCTTGCTCCCGTCGTTGTTCTTGGATTCGTTCCCTGGTCCATCAACAGTCCCTCGGACGACTAAGTCGTGAGCGTTGGTTGTCTCTCCAAGCGCACTAGGTCGAAAGCGGGCGGAGTGGGGCTTTCTCCCGTGCCACCCGAAGGACTGTTGATGGGCCGGAGTTCGGCCCCACCTGTCAAAGATTGCTATTCACTCGCTAATTTCCTTACTTATTGCTGTCTCTCTGTATTTCTGTATTGCTGTCTCTCTGTATTGCTGTATTGCTCTATCGCTGTGCCTCTGCTCGACCGGTGGCTCCGGCTGGGCTACTTAGATGATTCCGAGATCGGCTAGGTCCGGAGAAGTCGCGAGGTCTTCAAGACCGATGGTCTCGAGCTCGCGCCAGCGAATGGCGTCCCATATCTCGATGCGTTCATCAATGCCGACGACGATTACCTCGCGGTCAAGGCCTGCGAGTTCGCGAAGAGTGGCAGGGACTGCGACACGCCCCTGCAGATCGATCTTGCAGCGACGCGAGTTCCCAATAAAGGCTCTGGCTGCGTTGCGCTGGCGGGTACCTCGGCGCGCTGCCTCAGTAACACGGCCGCGCACCTCTTCAAAAGTGTCATCTGGGTAGACAGCGATACAGCGATCAAGGCCTGGGGCGACGTGGCAGCCCTCAGCGAGCCCAGCACGAAATTCAAGGGGCATGACCACCCTGCCCTTCGTGTCTAGGGAGTGCTGATAACTCCCCTCAAAGCCCCTCGACATAATGTTTCGCCTTGTTTTATAGGCCCGCTAGTAACAGCAGCCCTCGCAATCGGCACCGGGATTCCGGCACCTCTAACCCCACGAGCGCCACCTTACGCCCCACTTGGCGCCATGTCAACCCACTTAGCCCCACTTTCTACCACCACCTATTTAGGGAGTCCCCTTCCTTCGGTCCCTGTGTCGCTGCCTGTATGGTCAGGGAATGCGCTTATGGCTTCGGATCCTGCTCTTCGTCTGCGGGGTCATCATCGGTGGCGCATCCGTAGGCGCTCTCCTCCTTGTTCGCCTCGGCGTGGCGCCCTATGACGTCCTTAACTCTGGGATTGCCAAGCAGAGTGGGCTCAACATCGGGATCACATCGTGGATTGTGGGAGCGGCATCAATCCTCGGGGCCTGGGCCCTTGGCCGCCGCCCACGCCCCTTCTCGGTTGCCGCGGTAGGTGGCTTCGGGGCAATGATCTATCTGATGCTCAAAACCTTTGATGAGCCCGTGTCGCTGCTCTCGAGATCCCTCATCTTGGGACTTGCGCTAATAGCGCTGTGGGGAGCGATAACCCTTCTGCTGCTCGCTCGGCTTGGGGCCGGCCCTGCAGAGGAGCTAATGCTCGCCATAGTTGAACGCGGAGTTCACCTTCGCCACGCCCGATGGGGAATCGAGGCGGTTTTATTCACGGCAGGTTTTGCTCTCGGTGGTCAGGTAGGGGTCGGGACAGTAATCCTGGTACTCGCTACAGGGCCCGTACTTGCCTGGGCCTTGCCGCCACTCGAGGGATGGCTCCACGAGCCGCTGCACATAGAGGCTCCGCCAGTTATATAGGTTCGAGGGTCTCTCGTCTTGAGGTAAATCTCTAGACAGAGTGAGCGGAGCGCCGTGCTTCGTCACGACACCAGCGTAAGTACGAGAGAACATCACTCGCTACTGGCTCGGCGTTACTCCCGTACTGAGTCTCCATACGAAACTCCAAATACGCGCGGTCTGGAATTGGCAAGAAAGGAGGCAGCATCCACCAGCCCTTGGGCGATAGGCGAAACGCTGCCCCAATTGCGGTAGGCCAGAGAGAGGGGTGGCGCAGAACCACTATGAATACAGTACCGATTGGGAGACTCATTGCAGTCTCCTCAGTCGCCGATATGGGGATTGCGTTCAGGATGATTCGTCACTTGTAGGGCGCACGCGAAAGCGATCAGCCACCCCTGATAGGGGGCCGTTCTTCATTGAGTCACCGAAGTTTGCGATGCCAGCCTTACCCATCGCTCGAGCATTTCGCTCAATAACAAGAAGCGATATCAGCATTCCTAAGAATCCAACTACAGCAAGAAGCAGAACCAGAGTAAAGGTCAGCACGAGGAGAACCAGCCCAGCCACGAAACCAAGCGCCGCCCAACGGATGTTCCTAGTGGCATGCCGGTAGAGGGTTGTCTCAGATACTTGCTGAACGAGTTGTGGATCCGTGGCTGTGAGATTTGCCTCAATCTCTCTGAGGATTCTCTGCTCATCATCGGAAAGCGGCATTGGCATTTTCGACCCTAGAGTTGGCGGACACATAGCGCCCGATCGACATCATTACCGGAGCACTAAGTGCGCCGTCGATATCATAACTGAGCCAACTGCGATTCTCCTAGCGCCAGCAAGCCCGAGAATAAGACGGGGCAGCTCGGAGATTGTTTAACTCGGGTCTCCCTCTCGCCCCCTGGGAGCATCTCGGCCTCGATCCTGCTCGCCAGACGCAAGAGGCCCGTAGAGCGAACCCTTTCTGTCTGCTCTCACTCGCCCATCGTCGATTACGGCACCTGAGCCGAGGGAGTCATCGCCGAATTTTTCGCGCACGGCATCCACAGCTAGCTCGAGCGCCCTTCGAGCCTCGCGATTACCGAGATCCGCCCCCGAGTCAAAACTCAACTGCTCCTCGCGTTCGCCCTGGGATGAGAGCCCGGTAACTGAGACTCCAAGGAGGCGCACTCCCCCGGCGATCTCAAGGCCGCTGAGGAGGTTGCGGGCGATCGGGCCAATCTCACCAGCTAGGTCGGTGAGGTGATCAAGAGTTGCTGAGCGTGTGACCTGCCTGAAGTCGTGGTACTTAACCTTTACCTGAATCGTGCGCCCCGCAAGGCCGGCACTCCGTAGACGAGCACCGACTCTCTCAGTCATGCGTACAAGCTCTCGCTGAAGTTCAATGCGATCAGTCTTGTCCTCCGAGAACGTCTCTTCATGACTCACAGACTTTGTCTCTTGATCTGGCCGTATGCCTCGCTCATCTCTATTCCAAGAGAGAGCATGAAGGTGCTTTCCACTCGCTGCACCTAGGGCTCCGACAAGTGTTGCCTCAGGGATCCTCGAGAGATCCCCAATTGTCTTTACTCCAAAGCGATCAAGCCTCTCCCTCGTCGCAGGGCCAACCCCCCACAAACGATTTACCGGCAGCGGATGAAGGACCTTCAACTCATCGCCGGGTTTAACTATAAGAACGCCATCCGGTTTGGCAAGGTCGCTAGCGATCTTTGCAAGCATTTTTGTAGTAGCACCGCCAACGGATGCTGTGAGTCCGACATCTCGTTGAATACTTGAGCGCATGAATTCGGCAATTGCGTGAGGGTCTCTGAATCTCCGCATCGCCCCTGCAACATCTAAGAATGCCTCATCTAGGGAGAGCGGCTCTACTAACGAAGTGACGCTCGACATAATCTTCATAACTGCTCGACTTGCCTTCTGATATGCGTCAAAGCGCGGCGGCAAGTAGACGCCATTTGGACAGAGTCGCTCTGCCTGGATAGTCGGCATTGCGCTTCTAACTCCAAACTCCCTCGCTTCATAGGATGCAGCAGCGACAACGCCACGACCTCCCGTCCCACCCACAATTACAGGGCGCCCGCGCAGTGTTGGATCATCTCGTTGTTCTACCGATGCGAAGAATGCATCTAGATCAAGATGCAGAAAAGTTGGCTCATCCCTCACTTAATAAATCTCACCGGACTAAACGACTCTTGTAGCTACGAGCGATGAGAGAGACGAGCCCGTGACTTCGTATTGAAAGTTGCGGACCTCCCCAAGGGGCCATCGCTGCGATAACCACTCAGTTAGGGGCTCGCTTACCCAAGGGAAGCAGAGATCGAGGTGCTCGCCTAAATCGTCGACCGAGATAAATGCAGCATGATCGACAATCCCATCGGGGTCATTGATTGTGATCTCACCATCTACCTCTGCCGCTAGGTGTACCTCGCAGCGCATCTCCCACCCGAGGTCTAGCGATGTAGCGGTGACTTCATAGAGAAGCCCCGACCATGAGAGAACTCGCAGACCAGTCTCCTCCTCGACCTCGCGCGTCAATCCATGCAAGACACTCGCGTCGGTCGGGTCGATGACCCCTCCAGGAGTGCTCCAATCATGGGCGCCATTGCGGCGGAGATTGCGCACCAGCAGAAGGCTGGCATCGCGCTCTAGTACTGCTCCGGCTACATAAAAAACGTTCTTCACTCCGCCTAGTTTGCCACGGACTTCTGCGTAGTGCTTGACGAAACATCTCTGCCTACAATCGGTTGTATGGAGAACGGCGAAGCCACCACATCTGATACATCCGGGTTCGACACGGGACCTGGTCCAAGAAAAGCGGCTTTCTTCATCGCCTATGGACTCACCGTATTGAGCGGAGTACTCGGAGCAGTAATTGGTTATGGAGTTGCCGGGGTGCAGTGCGATGTCATGGGCTCTAGCGACTGTGCAGCATCACAGGCGATTGGAGCCTTGATCGGCGGTGCCTTCTGCGCCATTGGGGTGGGGATCGTAGCGGTGCTTACACTTCGCGCAATGGCAGAGTGGCGAAGACCACGATCCTGATCGTCTACACAAAAACTCTGCACCGAGGCTTAAGAGATCTCTAGTCTCCGAAAAGCCTCCGCGAACTCAACCCCTACCTCCGCTCCAGCAGCGGCTGCACGATCACGTATCACCTCGGGGAGCCACAACGCCTCCTCGCCAACCTGGCTCGCATGGCACCCGACCGCAGCAATTTTTAGATCGATTGTGGCAGCGACATCGACCCACGCATTCGGCGCAAGGGTCCCTGAGCACAAAACTTGTGACACCGAGTGCGGCAAAAGACCCTCTGCTATGTGCTGAGGAAAGTAATGCGGATTAGCAGAGGCTGGAGCAACTGCATCGAGTGCAGCAAGGCCTGTAATGCGATGATCTCTGTGGTTTATATACCGATCACCGAAGAAGAGCGCTGTCGGGTCTGGGCAGAGGATCACCTCTGGGCGGAGTTCGCGAACATGCCTAACAATGCGCTCGCGCACTTCAATCGAGTCCTCAATCTCTCCGTCTGGATAATCAAGATGGAGGCTCCCCGCGAGCCCTAATACCTGCATTGCCTCATTGGTCTCATCGCGGCGCTGCTTCGCCATCGCTCTCGGATCGGTAGCCGGGTCGTCGCTTCCCTTATCCCCGAGGGTGGTGACCAGTACCCAAACCTCAGAACCGGCCTGAGCCCAGCGCGCAAGCGTGCCTCCTGCCGAGACCTCAGGGTCATCAGGGTGGGCATAAATCGCTAATGCTCGCTTTGGTATCTCTACGATCTCGATCATGCCGGTACGGTACCTGCCCATGGCATCAACAAAGCGATCCATCGGCTGTCACGTCTCCGTTGCAGGGGGACTCTCACGCGCCCTTGCGCATGGAGAGGAGCGTGGCTGCGATGCAATTCAGGCATTCCCATCCAATCCAAGAGGGTGGGCGGTCCCCTCCCCTGACCTTGCGGAGGAGGAACTTCTAGCGCAGGGCGTAGTCGATAGAGGGTGGCCGCTTCTCCTCCACTCTCCCTACCTGGTCAACATTGGAGCCCCCGACCCACTCGTACACGAGCGCAGCATCATCAACCTTGGGTTCTCCCTTGAACGCGGAGTGAGGCTTGCAGCGCGAGGAGTTGTTGTCCATACCGGAAGCGCTAAAGGAGAGTCGCGAGACGAGGCCGTTACGCGCGCAGGCGAGACCGTCGTTGATCTACTCGAGGCGATACCAGACTCCAATATTCTGATCGAGCTCACCGCTGGGTCTGGTTCGCTAATCGCCGGCACCATCGACGAGTTGGCTGACGTCTTTGAGGCCGCAGAGTGGCACCCGCGACTCGGAATCTGTTTAGACACGTGCCACCTTTTTGCTGCAGGTGTAGATATCGCATCGGAGACTGGGCGCAAGAAGATGCGCGCATCTTTAAAAGAGATTGGACCCGAGCGCGTGAAGGTGATTCATGTCAACGACTCACGTGACGGACTTGGATCTCGACGCGATCGGCATGCACGCATCGGCCAAGGAGAGATAGGCGAAGAACCACTACAAAAAATCCTTGCTTGGCCCGAGCTCAAGCATGCCCCTCTTATTCTCGAGACTCCGGGTGACGCTAAGGAGAACGGTGAGGACATAGCAATTGTGCGTCGCCTCATCTCTTCAAAATCGCGAGCCTCGTAATGGATGACCTTCGCCCAGATCGCTTCCCCATTGAGGAGACAAACATAAGGGGTTTTAAGCAGGTATTCGTGCGCTGTGGAGTAGGCGGTGTGCCACTTCTACTTGTCCACGGCTGGCCCGAGACGAAGCGGATCTGGTGGCGAGTAATTGATCAACTAGTCGGCGCTGGCTTCGAGGTCATAGCCCCTGATCTCCGAGGTTTCGGCGACTCGGCGCTCGGCCCAGATGGATTCAACGACATCCCTGCCCACGCCGGCGACCTCTACGCATTGGTACATGATCACCTAGGGCATGAACGCATTGTCGTTGCAGGTGGAGACCTAGGTGGACCGGTCATTCAAGAGCTAAGCACTGCGCGCCCTGAGTGGGTTGATCGCATGATTCTCTTCAATAGTCCCCTTCCGTTTTTAAAAGAGAAGATGCAGGGACTCCGAACGAGACCAGAGACGGATGCTCTCGATTACTTCATGCGTCAGGGCACAGATGCTGATTCCCTTAGTGCCGAGTTGAGTACGCCCGAACTGCGAACTCAATACATAAGCGCTTTTTATAACTCTCGCCTCTGGGCATACCCCGGCGCTTTCGATGAGGCGGCGATCGACTTCATGGTCGAGCCATTTCGCGACGAATCACATCTCAGAGCTTCGTTCGGCGCGTATGAGAGTGTCTTCGATTCATCCAAGCGTTCAGGCCCTGCGCTCTTTGCTGCTCAAGAAAACGCAACGCAGACGCTGGTCCTATTCGGAACCGCTGACCACGTAATTAGCCCTGATTTTGATCTCATGTCCGAGATTGTCTTCTCGAACAGAGTTGGGCCGATCAACATTCCCGAGTGCGGCCACTTTGTTCAGTGGGAGGCAGATGCCGCTCTCTCGGCCCACATGATTGAGTTCTGCAGTGATCTGCTCAACCAAAAGAGTTAATGGGTCGCATTAATCCCTGCTGAATAGCAGTTGCGACAAGCACGCCTTCTGTGTTGAAGAACTTCCCTGAGGCAAGCCCTCTCGCTCCAGATGCAACAGAACTTCGCTGATGATAAAGGAGCCACTCATCGGCCCGGAACTCATGATGAAACCACATCGCATGGTCAAGACTTGCGATCTGGAAGCGCCCCTCAAGGTAACTCGCACCATGTGGCAGCATCGCTGTATCTAACAACGTCAAGTCCGACGCGTATGTAATCACGCATGTGTGGAGCATCGGATCATCGGGAAGCACTCCATTGGCTTTCACCCATACGTTCTGCTCAGGTGAGCGCGGTGAAGAATCGAGCCAGCCCGGAAGCGCAGTTGGGCGCGAGTCAATTGGGCGCTCGCGCATAATCCAATCTCGAAAGTCTGGGCCAAAGCGATCGGCATAGGGAGCAATCTGCTCCTGAAATGGTAGGAGCGTCTCCGGGCCAGGAACATCGGGCATCTCATCTTGATGCTCGGGGCCTTCTTCTCTGATTTGGAACGATGCACTGAGATTAAAGATTGGGCGCCCGTGTTGAATGGCAACAACGCGACGAGTTGTAAAGGACTTGCCATCCCTAATCCGGTCGACCTCGTAGATAATCGGAACAGCCGGGTCGCCTGGGCGCAGAAAGTAGGAGTGCAGGGAGTGGAGAACTCTGCTCGCCTCAACGGTGCGCCCTGCAGCCACTAGAGCCTGACCGGCGACCTGCCCGCCGAAGACTCGCTGCTGCTGCTCATCCGGGCTGACGCCACGAAAGAGATTGACCTCGAGCTGCTCGAGGTCTAAGAGAACTAATAGGTCTTCAAGGGCGCTAGACACGTACATGACCGTAGCCGCTTATAGGCACCGAATTACTCAACCAAAAAATACTTCAGCCTCTGCGTACCGTTCTTCTGGAACAGTCTTCAGTGTGGCGACAGCCTCTGCGAGGGGAACCCTCACGATCTGAGTACCCCGCAGCGCGACCATGGACCCAAATTCACCCGCCTGCACTGCATCAATAGCCGCTAGACCGAAGCGGGTAGCGAGGAGTCGATCATTAGCGGTCGGGGTACCGCCACGAATCACATGGCCAAGGATCGTCGCACGAGTCTCCCAACCGGTGCGCCGCTCAATCTCCTCGGTGAGCCTGTTGCCGATCCCACCAAGACGAGCATGCCCGAAGTCATCGGTCTCGCCGGTAATCGTCTCGAGAGTGCCGGCTTTTGGTATCGCCCCCTCGGCAACCACAATCACCGAAGCTCTTCGCCCCGCCGAATGGCGGCTCGTCAAGTACGCAACTACTTCATCAATATCGAATGGGCGCTCAGGGATCAGGATCACATCGGCACCTCCGGCCATTCCAGAGTGGAGAGCGATCCAACCTGCATGCCTCCCCATTACCTCTACAACCATGACCCGGTCGTGACTCTCCGCTGTTGTACGGAGCCGGTCGATCGCCTCCGTTGCTGTCTGAACTGCAGTATCAAAACCAAAGGTGACATCCGTAGCTGATAGGTCATTGTCGATCGTCTTTGGAACTCCAACTACTCGTATACCAGCATCCGCTAAGCGCGCTGCCACCCCGAGCGTGTCCTCACCACCGATTGCAATGAGAGCATCGATCGGCATCTCATCGAGAGTTTTTCTTAAGCTTGCTTCTCCGCCATCGGTCTTGAACGGATTGGTGCGAGAGGAGAGAAGGACGGTGCCACCGCGGGCAAGAATCCCGCGAGTGCCGGCGATTGTTAGCGGGATCGATTCGTTCTCCATTACTCCTCGCCAACCATGCAGAAACCCAATTACCTCGTGGCCGTATTGACCCTCACCTTTTCGAACTACTGCGCGAATAACGGCATTGAGCCCTGGGCAGTCCCCACCTCCGGTCAGAATTCCGATTCTCATGATCACTCCATCCTCAACCAATTAAAAATCTAAAGTGCTTATGCTACGGGCATTCCACCTACTATCCCTAGGGGCTTACCCGGGGCTCACCCTGAGCTGACCCTGAGCGGCGCAGAGAGACTGAAACACTCTATAAACAGGAGTATTTAGTGGCATTTGTATTGAGTATTGATGCAGGAACTACTGGCGTGCGTACTTTCGCGGTAGATGAGACCGGCACGCCACGATTCAGTGCCTACCGAGAGTTCCCTCAGTACTTTCCGCAACCAGGCTGGGTCGAGCACGATGCAGACGAGATTTGGAGTGCAACACAGGCGACGCTCGCCGAGGTTGTAGAGCACATCACCCAAGACGGCTCCACGATTGCGGGGATCGGGATCACTAACCAGCGAGAGACCACAGTCGCTTGGAGCAAGAAATCTGGTCGACCACTGCATCGCGCGATCGTCTGGCAAGATCGACGCACCGCTCAACGCTGCGACGAGCTGCGCTCTGAGGGCTTTGAGCCAACTATCCGAAAACTAACGGGCTTAGTGCTTGACCCCTATTTCTCTGGGACGAAAATGGAGTGGCTACTCACGCGCGGTGGAGTTGAGAGAAATCAAGACCTCGCTCTTGGAACAATTGACTCATGGTTGGTTTGGTGCTTAACAGGCGGGCGGGTACACGCAACTGATTCATCTAACGCGAGCCGCACAATGCTCTATGACATCGGGAGGCTCGCATGGAGCGAAGAACTCTGCTCCAAATTTGGGGTGCCGATTTCATCCCTGCCGAGAGTGATGCCGAGTAACGGACGCTTTGGCATTACAGACCCAGAGTCTTGTGCTGGATTATCGGTTCCTGTAAGCGGCATCGCTGGCGACCAGCAGGCAGCACTCTTTGGTCAAGCATGCTTTGAGAAGGGCATGGCGAAGAATACCTACGGAACTGGATCTTTTGTGCTCGTGAACCTAGGCACGACACTCCCCGAACCCTCGGTCGGACTCTTGACAACGATTGCATGGACGATCGGGGACGAGACGACATATGCAATGGAGGGTGCGATCTTCGTGACCGGTGCAGCGGTGCAGTGGCTTCGTGACGGGCTTGGAATAATTAAGCAGGCCTCCGAGGTAGGGCCCCTAGCGCAGAGCGTCCCGGATACAGGCGGAGTATTCCTAGTTCCGGCATTCACAGGCCTCGGATCTCCCCACTGGGACCCGTATGCGAGAGGAACAATCGTCGGTATCACGCGCGGCACAACGCGCGCTCACATTGCAAGAGCGGTCGAGGAGGCAATGGCATTCCAGACCTGCGATGTGATGGACGCAATCAATGAAGCCTCCGGTACAGCGATTGGCGAACTTAGGGTCGATGGTGGCGCAAGCGCGATGGATATTCTCTGCCAGTTGCAGGCTGATCTCCTCGGGGTAACGGTGCGCCGACCAGCCGTGCAAGACACCACTGCGCTCGGCGCTGCATACCTAGCGGGTATAGCCGTTGGAGTCTGGGCATCTCCAGCAGAGGCAGCAGCCTCATGGAGAGAGGAGGCGGAGTTCACTCCAAGTATGGCAAGCGACGAGATCAAATTGCGCAGAGCGATTTGGTCTAGGGCTGTAGAGCGATCACTCGATTGGGAGCGCTCCCCCGCTACCGACTGAATCAAACGCTCTGAATCAAACGCTCTGAATCAAACGCTCTGAATCAA
>CALQAT020000042.1:0-13468 GCA_943328625.2 Bordetella parapertussis
AGAGTGTCCTGCATCGCACGTGCGGGATGGCCGGGAGGGAAATTAAGCGCCTCGAAGTTGTACCAATCGGTCTCAACCTCGGGGCCCTCGGCAATCTGGAAACCGAGCCCAACGAAGACATCCTCTAACTCTCTCTGCACCTGCGTAATTAGGTGCAGGTGCCCACGCTCTTGAGGTCGGCCACCGATCGTCAGGTCAAGGCGCTCGCGTTCAATTCGAGCGGCGGCCTCACCCGCCGACATTCCTTCACGCGCTGCCGCAATAGCGGCTCCAACCTCTGCTCGATATGCACCGATCGCCTTCCCTGCAGCCGGGCGATCCTCTGAAGCAAAGTCTTTGATGGCTTCATTGACACTTACGAGCACAGATCGCTTGCCTAGGAAGTCGCGCTCGATCTCCTCAACCCCGGCCAGATTAGAGACCGAGGCAAGTAGGGCACGAGCAGATTCAGATGCCGCTTCAAGACTTGAGATTGCCTCTGCGAGATTCATACTGCGGCGGCCCGTTGTCGCGCAGACTCGAATAGGAGAATGCTCCCTGCAACGCCGACATTTAGAGACTCTGAGACTCCAGCCATTGGAATCGTGACGGAGCCGTCAAGGAGATCTGCTACCTCTTCAGGGAGGCCATGGGCTTCATTACCTAGAACTAGAGCGACTCCAGAAGCAAGATTCAAAGCATCTGGCGCATCTCCGCCTCTCGCAATGGTCCCGAGGGCGCGCACTCCTCGGCTTGAGAGCATCTCTAATACCTCCAAGGGATCGCCATCCTCAACCAAAGGAACTCCAAATATCGCGCCTGCAGATGCTCGAACCACCTTCGGGTTCCACGGGTCAACGCCGCCGCCGCAGGAGACTACCCCTTGGGCACCCGCGGCCTCAGCGCTTCGGAGCAGTGTCCCAAAGTTTCCTGGATCCGAGACTCCACAGAGCACGAGAATGCATCCATCGGTCGAGAGATCTGAGACGGCTACAGGAGTCGGTAGATCAATTAGGCCGAGTAGCGGCTGAGGAGAGCGCGTTGTTCCAATCTTCTCGAGCACCCCTTCACGCAGCAGTTCAAGCCGAACTCCCGCGTCAGCCAGACGATCGAGAAGATTTGAGAAGGCCCGCGTTGCTCCATCGGCTATGTAGACAGCCTCAATCATCGCACCCCGATCGAGAGCCGCACTGATTACTCGAGGCCCCTCGGCCACGCACTGGTTACCGTCGAGACGCGTTGCGCGGTCGCGCAGCAGGTCACGCAGGTACCTAACCTCTGGATGCCGAGCGGCGAGCCCGGCGTGGACGCCGCCCGCCTCTGACATAGAAATCAGGCGGCTGCGAGAGCCTCACGTGCGGTCGCTACTAGCGCACCGAACGCGGCTTCGTCACGGACTGCGAGGTCGGCTAAGACCTTGCGGTCAACCTCAACCTCGGCTGCCTTCAAACCAGCAATAAATTGCGAGTAGGACATGTCGTGGAGGCGGCATGCTGCGTTGATGCGAACAATCCATAGTTTACGGAAGTCGCCTTTACGCACGCGTCGGTCACGGAATGCGTACTGGCCTGAGCGCATAACCTGCTCATTGGCCTTACGGAAGTGACGGCTCTTAGAACCGCGGTACCCCTCAGCCTTCTCCAGAATCGCGCGACGGTGCTTCTTACCATTGACTGCGCGTTTTACTCTTGCCATATCAGTGCTCCTTACGCCCGGCCGAGCAAGCGCTCGACGTGCTTCTTATCGCCACCAGTTACCTCAGCCCCACGGGCTAAACGACGGGTGCGCTTTGACGGCTTCGACTCCAGTAGGTGAGCGCGGTTGGCTTTACGGCGACGGATCTTTCCCGTTCCGGTCAACTTAAAACGCTTCGCTGCACCCCTGTGGGTTTTTACTTTCGGCATTACTTTTTCTCCTGCTCAACTTCACTAACTACGACTTCATTAACTAATGCTGCACTATCTACAACTTCACTATCTAGCGCTGCGCCCTCAACTACGGGCACGATCGCCTCTGGCACTTCCGTCGCTACTGGCGCCTCTGCCGCAGGTGCCTCTACCGCAGCCGCCTTCGAAGATCCGCGCTCGCCTTTTCCAGCGACCTTTGGCTTCGCCTTGCCTGTCTTCTTCACCGGGTGCAGCACCATTGTCATGTTGCGTCCGTCCTGACGCGGTGCCGACTCGACTATTGCGTAATCAACTACGTCCGTAGCGATCTGGTCCAGGATCTTGCGCCCAAGCTCTGGGTGAGCCATCTCGCGTCCTCTGAACATGATCGTTAACTTGACTTTATTTCCGTCCCCCAAGAATTTTTGGACATGTCGCATCTTGGTTGTGTAGTCGTGAATATCAATTTTTGGTCGGAACTTCATCTCTTTGATGACGACATTCGTCGCCTTCTTCCGAGACTCTTTCCGGCGCTGTTCCTGTTCGTACTGCCAACGACCGAAGTCCATGATTTTGCAGACCGGGGGCACGTTGTTAGGGGCGACCTCGACTAAATCGAGCTCGGCCTCGCGTGCGATGCGGAGTGCATCTGGGAGAGCGACCGTGCCGAGTTGTTCGCCTTCAGCGCCTATTAAGCGCACCTCGCGAGCTCGAATGCGATCGTTTATCCTGGCTTCGTCCGTTGCGATGAGCATCACCTCTGTGAGTAGTGAACGCCCCCGGACGCGCCGGCGGCGGACACAGAGAAGCATCCGCCGCTCGGCCGTTGGGTACGGCCGTTCGTGAACTACCTGAGCTCGAGTCTTAGAGGAGAGAACTCCACTAGTTCGGTCAGGTGGGAGGGCTAAATTTGGATGAGAGCCCTAGGGCGCCCCAAAAAAATTTGGCCTTCCACTTCCCATATCGGTTGTAAGCCTGAAACACTACACGACCATGAGCATCTGGACCCCTGCTGGAGAACACACACCTGAGCCCGAGTCTGGCTCCCCTACCCAATCTGGCCTCGATCCGAGTGCCTCGCCTGGGGGATTCGACGAGGAGCCCATGACCGAGGCCGAGATGGCCGAGATGCGAGAGATGCTCGCGGAGGTCGTCGCTACCCCGGTAGTGGCCTTCCTCGCACAGCACGCCGCCCAGATCCACGAGTTGGCCCTCGTGCACCTATCAACAGCCTCGGAGCGCGGACAAGTCGCAATCTCGCAGGCCGAGTTGGCCATCGACGCGTTGGGCGGGATCGTTGAGGCAATGGGAGATCGACTCGGTGCAGCCTCAGTTCCGCTTCGTGAGGCACTCGCTCAAGTGCGTGTTGCATTCGTGCAGATCGCTGGCGAGGTCGAGGCCCAGAGCGCAGCGGATGCAGAGAACGGCTAAGGCTGCTCAACCTCAGTAATTGCGTTGGCCTCCCAACGACCCTCCGGACCCGCAATGATGCTGAACTCGACACGTGTGCCGACTGCGATGCTGCGCGTTCCATCTGCAATACGCGTCGCGTGAAATAGGTAGTGCTCTAACTCCTCGCCGTCAGCTGAACCAGTCTCGACTCTTATCGCCCCGAGCCCGCGACTTTCATCAAACTCGACTACTTCGCCAGCGAGACGCCTCGGCATCGGGTGAAATACTGCATTCGGCGAATTCTGCGGTTTCAATGAATCATTCAATTCAGGGTTCCGCGCAGTTGGCATCTCGGAGCAGACTTTATTTACGGGACGATCTTGGAGATCGGCAGCTCAATGATTCCAGTGGCACCGAGCTCACTTAGGGCTGGTATCAAAGTGTTTATCTCTGATTTAGCTACAACGGTCTCGACAGCAAAACCCTCTTCTCCAAAGAGTTTTGAGACTGTTGGCGAGCGAAGCGCAGGAAGCAGTCCGATTACCGCAGCGAGGTTTGCCTCCTCTACGTTCATCTTCACTAGGACCCTGCCACGCGCCTCAAGCGCACCTGAGAGCAGGATTTGAAGCTGCTCCATCGCCTTGCGCTTTTCGGGGTCGGCGTATGACTCCTTGTTCGCAATTAGCTCGGTGTGAGAAACAAGAATTGTGTCGAGAACATGAAGGCCAGCAGCGCGTAGTGCGCGCCCCGTCTCTGTAATCTCAACGACACAGTCGGCAATCTCTGGAATCTTTGCCTCGGTTGCGCCATACGAAAGCGTTACCTCTGCATCGATTCCGTTATCAGCGAAATACCTACGAGTTATCTCCGGATACTCAGTGTGCACTCGCACTCCAGAAGGAAGATCCTTTACGCTCTTTGCTGTTGAGTCTCCTGCAACCGCGACGACCATGCGGATCGGTCGCGCTGTTGCCTTCGAGTAGTGAAGTTGAGTTAGAGGGTGCACCAACGCACCGGTCTCCTCGATCCAATCTCTCCCGGTAATACCGATGTCGAAGAGTCCATCTGCGACGTACCGTGGAATCTCCTGCGGCCTAAGGATGGTTACATCGATTACTCGTGGGTCATCAATGACTCCCCGATAATCGACATCTGAGCCGCGGCTAACGGTCAGATCTGCATCATCAAAGAGTTGGAGTGTGGCCCTCTCTAGGGAGCCTTTTGGGAGCACAAGTCGAAGCACGCTTGAGAGTCTGACAGGTTGAGGGCTCTAGGCCTTGCTTGTTATCCGCTTTATGAGATTCGCCATCTCTACGGCGGTGGCTGCGGCCTCTTCGCCTTTATGGCCCTCGCTCCCCCCGACACGGTCAATGGCCTGGCTGCGGGTATCTACGGTTAGCACGCCGAAGATTATGGGGATTCCGGTATACAGCGAGGCATCCATCAATCCAGCGGCCGCTTCCCCGGCGACATAATCGAAGTGAGGGGTATCGCCGCGAATCACTGCACCAAGGCAGATGACGGCATCACAGTCACCGCGCGACGCCAAAGCCTTCGCTGTTACCGGGAGCTCGAAGGCCCCTGGGACCGATACGAGCGTAAGCCCCTCTTCGGGGAGGCCAGCCTCTCTAAGGGTAGATAACGCTCCATCAAGGAGAGCGCCTGTGATGTCATCGTTGAAACGGCTCACAACAACTGCAATCCGCAGAGTGCTCGCATCAAGAGGCTCGATAGGGAATGAGTAACTACCCATCTACTTCTCGCCACTCTGATCAAGGTCAAGGATGTGCCCCATCTTCTCCTGCTTGGCTCGCAGGTATGCGATGTTCTCGGGAGTAGGCGTTACTTCTAGCGGCACGCGCTCCACAATCTCAAGGCCGTAACCCTCGAGCCCTCCATACTTAGATGGATTGTTCGTCATGACACGCATCTTTGTAACACCGAGGTCGACAAGAATCTGCGAACCAATTCCGTACTCGCGCGAGTCGATGGGCAGACCCAGCTCTACGTTGGCCTCGACCGTGTCGCGACCTTGGTCCTGAAGTGTGTAGGCACGAAGTTTGTGCCCGAGGCCAATCCCTCTGCCTTCATGGCCACGTAGGTATACGAGCACACCTGCACCCTCTGCGGCGATGCGCTCGAGTGCATTATCTAGCTGCACTCCGCAGTCACAGCGCATAGATCCAAAGATGTCGCCCGTAAGGCACTCAGAGTGCACCCTCACAAGCGTGCTCTCTGCTTTGGAAATATCGCCCTTAACGAATGCAACATGCTCCGTGCCGTCGAGCAGGCTCTCAAATACATAGGCAGTGAAATCGCCATGTTTCGTGGGGATCCGAGCCTCAGAGACGCGCCTAACCAACTTCTCCGAGTGTCGGCGATAGCGAATCAAGTCAGCGATAGTAATGAGGTGCAGCGAGTGCTCGGCAGCGAACTTCTCGAGCTGTGGCATACGCGCCATTGTTCCATCGTCATTGACGACCTCGGCTAGCACCCCTGCGGGCTCTAAGCCTGCGAGGCGGGCAAGGTCTACGCCAGCCTCAGTGTGGCCTGCGCGTTTCAGTACTCCGCCCTCGCGATAGCGCAGCGGAAAGATATGCCCTGGTCGCACTACATCGTTGGGCCTCGCAAGCGGATTGACCAGCGTGCGTACAGTCTGAGCACGATCTGCGGCAGATATTCCTGTTGATACTCCATCGGCTGCATCCACTGAGACCGTAAACGCGGTTCGCTGTGCCTCTGTGTTATCGATCACCATGAGTGGAATCTGCAGAGCATCGAGGCGCTCGCCAAGCATCGGCATGCAGATCACGCCACTCGTGTGGCGGACCATGAATCCCATTGCCTCTGCCGTGATCTTCTCAGCAGCCATGATGAGATCGCCCTCATTCTCGCGATCCTCGTCATCTACGACTATTACGATCTCACCGCGTGCGACCGCTGCAATTGCAGCCTCAATGTGTGAAAACGACATCACTCTGCTCCTAATTGTTGCGAACTCTTCTCTGCACTATCTAAACCATCTAGGTTCTCTGAATTGCCTGCGGCATCTACGCCGAGCAGGCGCTCCACGTACTTCGCCAGGACATCTACCTCAAGGTTCACGACGCCCCCGACTTCTTTAGTGCCGAGGCTTGTGACACTTAGCGTGTGTGGGATTACTGCAATCTCAAAACCCTCATCTGTGAGCGATGCAACCGTGAGGCTTATCCCGTCAACAGTGATCGAGCCTTTCTCCACGATGTAACGGAGAAGTTGAGCGGGTACGCTGAAGCGCAGTCGTCTCGAACCATCTGCAAGTTCATCTCGCTTCTCGAGAGTTCCGACCCCATCTACATGCCCCTGGACAATATGACCACCGAGGCGATCGTCGAGGCGCACGGGTCGCTCGAGATTGACTCTTGAACCTGCCTCGAGGGCACCGAGAGATGTGCGATCAAGCGTCTCTGTTACACAGTCCGCAGCCCACGTTGCATCCGTGTACTCAACCACCGTTAGGCAGCATCCGTTGACAGCAATCGACGCCCCAAGGGTTACATCAGTGAGAACACGCGAGCAATCGATATTGATTCTCGCTCCGCCATCGTGCTTGACGATCGACGCAACGGTGCCGAGCTCCTCAACGATCCCTGTAAACATCTAGCTCAACTCCTCAGCGCCGACTACTGGGTCAAGTGTTATTCGAATATCGGAGCCAACAAGCATTGTGTCGGCAATTCGCCACTTTGATGCATCCCCGAGCGTTGAGGGTCCATCTAGATCAAAGGCGAGGCGAGCCTCCCTACCAAGGAAGGTTGGAGCAACATAGGCAACTACGCGATCCACTAGCGATGCCTCGATGAAGGCAGCGTGCATCGCAGCTCCACCCTCTACCATCGCCTGCAGAACGCCGTACTTAGATGCGAGCACCTGCAGCACCTGCTCTAGGTGTACCCCGGAGCCTTGAGGCTCCACTACCTCAACCAATGCACCAGCCTCACGCCATGCCTCTACGGCTTGGGCGTCTGCGGAGACAGTTGTAAAGACAATGGTGGCAGCGATGCTCTGATCGAAGAGCGGCCCCGTTGCGGGTACACGACCTCTTGCATCGAGCAAGACCCGATTGGGTTGTCTAGTTGCGGGCGGGTCTGCGTCTCTAGCGTTGAGGCTTGGAGAGTCGGCGAGCGCAGTCCCCGCTCCGATGATCACTGCTTGGGAATCGGCGCGCAGATTATGAGCATCAGCGCGCGCCTCTGGGCCAGTAATCCATTGGCTAGTTCCATTTCGAGCAACACTGCGAGCATCAAGGCTCATAGCCGTCTTAAGAACACAGAACGCTCTACCTGTCAGACGTTGATTGAGATAGGGCGCAAGTTGATCTCGCACCTCTGCGTTACGTATTCCGAGTGAGACTTCAATGCCTGCAGATCGAAGGCGCTCTATGCCAGAGCCGGCCACCAGCGGGTCAGGATCTTCAATGGCTACAACAACACGCGATATACCAGCGGCAATGATTTGCTCTGTGCATGCAGGAGTACGCCCTTGGTGATTACACGGCTCGAGCGTTACAACGAGCACTCCATCGCGGGCCGACTCCCCGGCCTCAAGTAATGCAGCAACCTCTGCGTGTGATCCACCTGGTGCCTGCGTAGACCCGCGGCCAACTACTTCACCGGAGGCGCTGAGCACAACTGCTCCGACCCATGGGTTTGGCGGTGAGAGGCGGCGAGCACGCAAGGCGGCGGCAATGGCTAGGCCCATCGCCTGCTCCATCATCTGCTCGTCGACCAACTTCTCGTTCACCAAAATCTCCACTATCGCTGAGATGCCTTAAAGACACCAATAACGCTCTTAACCCTCAGGGAGCGCGTCAACGAAGGAGAAAATGAGCCTAGAAGCGCGAAAATTACGCGCTCCTACACTCGACCTCTCCGTCGCCCCCATTTCATCCGGACTTTGACCGTCGGCCTAGGAGTCTCACCTAGTCGGCCCGCCACAGGCTGCGGCAGGTTCGCGGGCTACCAGCACCACAGATGTGGGGCAAGGATCACCGCCGGTCGGGACTTACACCCGATCCCCGAGGGCTATCTATGAACTATCTAATTTCTTATTACCAACCGTAACACAGGCAATTTATTGGCAAGAATGCGTGTTAATTCATCCCGCAGTCATGACCAGATGGCCATATTTGCCTGCAGACGCGAGAAGGGGCCCGAATTGCTCCGGCCCCCTAACTCCTTGCCCGCCCCGATTAAAGGAAGCGTCTCATCAATTTGTTCGACTAACCCTGTGCCACCGGCGTGTCGTCGTCAAAAATCGTCACGCGGCTTGTAGAGCGCATAATCACAACTCGAGGATCAGCCGTTGAACTTGCAACACACTGCCCTCCAACTTGAGTAGTGATCTTTGTAACAACGACGTTGTAGTGCTCTTCTGCTTCGGGCGTCGTGTCGTAGTTGATCTTCGTCGAGATTTTTCCTGACGTTCGACCGGAAGGCAGGATCACAAACTTGGGCTTTGATACTCCAAGCCGAGTGAAGTCTTGAGAGCCGTCCCATAGATAAATCTTGTCAACACCGGACGCAGAGGAGTCCTCGCGCGTCTCATACCAAATGCATAACGCCACACTTTTAGGGCGATCAAACCCATACATTGAAGACACTGTCGTGCCTTTCGGGCGGCTCCCCTCGTAAGCGCCCGTGTCTGCTACTCCAAATGCAATTGCCACGTCCTTCACCTCGAAAGACTGATCGACTGGAGTAGCAGCCTCGAAGCTTGAGCTTCCAGCCTGCGATGCTTGAATCGTGCAGGTTCCCACAGCACCGACAAGTGTCACCGTCGAACCTGAGACAGTACAAATATCGGTGGTGGTAGACTCGAACGAAACGCTAAGCCCAGAGTCCGATGTAGCAGATACCTCAAAATCGACTGCTGATGTCAACTTATTCGCAAGCGCGCCAAACGTGATCTCTTGGGTCGAACTCTGTATCAAATGTATCGCTAGGGCGTGATCTAGGTTCGCAGCAATTGCGCTGACATCTGCGAGGCCAACTGGAGGCGAATACACAGTCGGCGTAAAACCTGGGCACTGCCCAAATACCGGAAAGGCGCAGGTGCTCGCTTCGAGACCCCAGGAGCGAACCGTTCCGTCACTTAGAAGAGCGTAAGAAGTATCCGAACCTGCTGCTACCGCAGTAGCGCCGGATAGATCTAGGGGCACATCTGTGGAGCCGCTCCTGTTTGATCCCCACGCGATTACGGTGCCATCACTCTTTCGCGCTAGCACGTCATATCGACCAACGGAGACCTGCGTGATATTGATTTGATCGGCAGCACCACTAACTTGCCCGTCGGTGTCCCATCCCCATGCCACGACAGTTTCGTCTGACTTAACCGCAACCGTCGAGGCTGAATTGGCAGAGATTTGAATAACGTCGGTTAGCCCAGCAGGAACATCTGTCTGCCCGAACAAATTATTACCCCATGCAGTCACCGTACCGTCCTCGAGAAGCGCTACTGCGAAATCCCTCCCTGCAGCAACAGCGGTAACGCCTGAGAGCCCGGCAGGGACATCCGTCTGCCCTGCCCTGTTATCTCCCCATGCAACAACAGAACCATTGTTTCTTACTGCAAGAGAGAAATAGGCGCCGGCTCCAATTGCCTTAACGCCGGTGAGGCCTGCGGGGACTTCGGTCTGTCCTCCATTGTTGCTTCCCCATGCTGCGACGCTCCCGTTGTCCTTCAGAGCAAGAGAGTGTGTCCAGCCAGTAGCAATGGCGCTCACCCTTGTAATGCCCGCCGGCATACTTTGGGTGGCTCCCCACTCCACGACGCTTGTAACTAGAGCGGCGTTAGCAGTGCTCGATCCAAGGCTCACCGCAACAAGTGCCCCAAGGGTCAGCGCAGTCGATGCGAGAACTGCAACCAGTCGTCGCGAAGGAACAGAAGCCGAGCTCGCAGTACCCATAATCAAATATCCCCCCGGATGAGGAACCAACCCGACGAATGACGGTCACCGAGAAAAAGCCACTTTGGGTGTGGACTTCATCCAAGATTTGCTCCTAATAGGAGCGTATCAGGCTTTGGGATCAGCGATTTCAGAGAGAATTCGCCACTCTCCGTTGCCAACTAAGCGAATAGCAAGGCCCGCAGGCGCCCCTATGCCATCCATTTATAGCCCCGCCTCTAGCGGCGTCAGTGAGGTGAGCCGCCAGATAGAAGCTCGAGAGCATGTGGGAGCGACGGCAGAATCGTCTCCAAGGCCTCAATGGATCCTTTAAGCGAGCCAGGCGTGTTGATGATCAATGCAGCGCCTGTTGCGCCGGCTACCCCTCTCGAGAGCACACCGAATCCACGACCGCCTTCATCAGATGCGCGCCTGATGGCCTCCATGAAACCGGGCGCTTCCCTCTCAATAACAAGGCGTGTGCCCTCGGGGGTTAAGTCGCGAGGCCCGAATCCAGTTCCACCGGTTGTGATCACGAGACCGGCAAAGTCTCGAACAAGTTCGCGCAGCGCCGCGGCGACCTCCTCGATGCCGTCGCTAACAACTGCTGGTTCTGCGACATCAAAGCCCGCAGCCTTGAGCCGCTCACAGAGTGCTGGGCCCGAGAGATCTTCACGCTCCCCTGCTGCAACCCCGTCAGAGACTGTGAGGACTCTCGCGCTCTGCATCAATCGTCAGGTGGGCCATGCCGCGGCACGAATTGCATGCGCTGCAGCGAGTGAATCCGGCGCACGGAATACCGCACTACCCGCAACGAGAATGTCGGCACCTGCCTGAGCTGCGATGAAGGCATTCTCAGCCGTAATTCCACCATCAATCTCGAGTTCGATATTGAGTGCACGCTCGTCAACAATCGCGCGGGCGCGAGCAACCTTCTCAAGAACTTCGGGTATGAATGCTTGCCCACCGAAGCCTGGGTTGACACTCATGAAGAGCAGCACATCAATCTCTTCAAGATACGGGATCACTGCATCGAGCGGCGTCTCTGGGTTGAGCACGAGCCCGACCCCAACTTTAAGTCTGCGCATCTCCTCGAACATTGGACGCGGATCGCCAAGCTCAACATGAACTGTGATGTTGTCAGCCCCAGCGTTGGCAAAAGGCGTGATGAACTCTGCGGGGTTATCAATCATGAGATGTACATCGAGATGCAGATCAGTGACACGTCGCAGCGACTCCACAACAGCAGGGCCAAGCGAGAGGTTTGGAACAAAATGCCCGTCCATGACATCTACATGGAGCTGGTCACAACCAGAGCGAACTGCCTCTACCTCTGCACCGAGTCGGGCAAAGTCTGCAGCAAGGATTGAGGGCGCAATTTTTTGACTCATCGTGTGGTGAGGCTAATCGCGACATCTGCGGTTACTCGGTGGCTGGGCCCCAAGTTCCCCCTCACTCGCGGGCTCTCCAACCGCTCGACTGAATCCAAACTCATCAAGCGTGTCCCACCCCTCCTTTATAATCGAACATATGTTCGATGAACTTATTGCAGCCCATTCCCACCTAGTTGAGGTCGCTTCGCGTATCGAGGTTGATGCCCTCGACGGCAAGGCCTCTGCCCGATTGGTAGGGATCGGCGACGAAATACGCCGCACAGGAGACTCGCTCCGAACAGTCGGCGTGGGCCAGGTTGAGCGCACCAACGGTTGGAAGGGCGAAGGCGCGAAGAGTATTTCAGAGTGGCTTAGCTCAGAGACAGATTGCCCTCAGTATGAAGCCCAATCAGTGGTCGTGCTCGCTAATCAACTTCAGCACCTTCCTGTTACTCAGGCTGCCTTAAGAAACGGCACTCTCTCCAACGCTCAGGCTGTCGAAGTAGCGCGCGGTGCAATCGTTGCACCTAATACCGAGACTCAACTCTTAAACCTTGCAAAGCATGCAACGGTTCGCGATCTTCGCGATGCATCATCTCGTGTAGTTGCAGCCGCCACCGATGAGGCCTCGCGCCATAAACGGATACATAAAAACCGTTCCTTAAAAACATGGACCGACCAAGACGGTGGCTTCAATTTGAAGGCGCTTATGACTGCTGCTAACGGTGCGCTTGTAATGGCCGCTCTCAAGCCGATACAGGATCAAATCTTCAAGGTGGCTCGCAAGAGTGGTGAACATGAAAGACCAGAGGCCTACGCCGCTGACGCTCTAATGGCGCTCTGTGAAAAGGCGAGCGCCAAGCAATCGAGCGAAAGCGGAACAAAAACGAGTCGCCCTAACGCTGTGATCAATATTCGAGTCGACATAGATGCGCTCAAACGCGGGTGTACTGAGCACGGCGAGGTCTGTGAGATCGCTGGTGTCGGCCCTATCCCTGTAGCAACGGCTACGGAGTATCTAGGTGAGGCATTCCTCAAGCTCCTCGTGATCGATGGAGTAGATATCAAGACGGTTGCGCATATGGGGCGACACATCCCTGCACCGTTGCGAACAGCCGTTGAGGAGCGGGATCGTGTCTGCCAAGTACCGACCTGCGATATGGCGCTTGGTCTAGAGATAGATCACATCAAGCCCTTCTCAGAGGGAGGCCCAGCGAGTTTTGAGAACCTCGTTCGCCTCTGCAAGCGACATCACCACCAAAAAACGCATGACGGGTATCGCCTCGAGCGAGTAGACGGGCACGAATCATGCGATACGAGCACCGTAGAAAACGTAGGTAAGCGGGCGAGGTGGGCGTGGAGAGGCCCGCCGGATACCGGTTGAGATGTTCGCGCTACTCCGGTGCCTTTAGAAGAAGTAAGTACATTCCATCAGTCCCAGCGGCATCGGGGGTGAGCAATGCTCCGCGCCCATGGGCGATCCACGGTGATGCCGGAATTGGTTGCGCCTCGAACCTTGGTAGAGCACTCTGCGCCCACTTATCGACTCCGATCGTCTCATCACTACTAAGTGTGCAGACTGAGTAGGCAAGAAGCCCGCCAGGCTTAACCAATCGCGATGCCTCAAGAAGCATTTCTTGCTGGAGTTTGCCGAGCACTTCAGGGTCGTCAGGTGAGATGCGCCAGCGCGCCTCGGCTCGGCGTCTAAGAACTCCGAGACCAGAGCACGGGGCATCTAGCAGTACACGGTCGAAGGATGCCGGAGCGATCGGCACATCACGTGCATCACCAACAAATGTGTGGATCGAGACGAGTCCGAGACGCTCGGCACCATCCATCACCAATCGCACTCGCCCTGCGTAGCGGTCAGCGGCGAGGATAAAGCCGCTATCCCCCATTGCCTCTGCAATCGC
>CALQAT020000043.1:0-13102 GCA_943328625.2 Bordetella parapertussis
CGCGCGATGCTTCAGGGTCTAGCCAAGTAGTTACGCCGTTAATTACGCGTCTTGGTACTCGACCTTTAGGGTTGAGCCCTGCTCTCCGTTCTTCGTAACGGCAATGCCGGTGCGCAGCGATGCGCGCATCTCTGTGACATGACTAATCACGCCGACCATGCGCCCTGAGGTCTGAAGACCCTGGAGCACCTCGGTAGCGCGCTCGAGTGTCTCAGTGTCAAGAGAACCAAATCCCTCATCAACAAATAGTGCATCTAGGCGCATGTTCTGTTGACCTGCAACTACCTCGGCTAGCCCAAGGGCGAGTGCGAGTGATGCCATGAAGGTCTCTCCGCCGGAGACTGTATTGACCGAGCGCGAGACGCCAGTATGTGAATCGAAGACGTCGAGGTCTAAGCCGCCATGCTTTCGCTTATCGCTTGTGCTGCCAATCTGAAGGATGTATTGCCCACTTGTCATGACTTTTAGATGGTTATTGGCCTGAAGTACGACTCTATGGAGATATGCAGAGCAGACCCAAGACTCAAGATCGATGTTGGGAGGGCGTCTAGCGGATGCAATATCTGCGAGAGTCTGGGCAATCTCTTGAGATGCTGCAAGTCTGGCTAACTCATCGAGCCTCTCTCCAAATGCAGCTGGTGCAGCACCGAGTCGATCACTTGCGTTCTTTGCAGTGAGAGCAGCATCTACTTTTTGGTCTCGCTCCTCCTTGAGCGCATCACGCTGCTCTATAAGCGCTGTTGGGTCCGGGCGCAGGTCTGGGAGTTTGTCCTTTGCGAGTTCTTTAAGTATTCCGGTAACTACTGGGCGACGCTCCTCGCGCTCCTTGAGCTCGGCTGCTGCCTCCTCAAGTTCATCGGGGTCCATTGCAGCGGCAGTGACGCTCTTCGTGTCCTTGAAACCTTTTCGCTCCAAGGCCTTCTCTAGGGCGGTCTTGAGATTTGTGACAGTTGCAGCGTTGCTCGCTTCTTCATCAAGGAGCTCCGCAAATGTAGTTACCAATTCAATCGCATCTGTGGCCGCCTCGTGCTCTGCCTCTGCAGACTCCACATCAGAGGAGGTCTTGACTGCGATGTCATGCGATTTCTTGGCTGCGGCCAACTGCATCTTCTCGGTGGTATCAGCCGCAGTTATACGAGCGTTTAATGCATCCATCTCGGTTGTGCTCGCGGCAATGATCTGCACCGCAGCCGCTACCTGGGAGCGAAGGGTCTCCGCGGTTCCAGCTGCAGCGGATGCGGTATCGAACGCTGCCTTTGATGAATCACGCACTTCTTCAGCGTCCTGTAACTCCTCTGCGGTAGGTAGCTCAGAGCGCCTTGCCCGCATGCCACTTAGTTCCTTCAACGCTGCGGTTAGTGCAGTCTGCTGGGATTTAAGTCCTGCCTCTGCGCGCTCAACGTCTTCGTCGCTCGCTGCATGAGCCGGGACCGCTGCAGGGGTCGGGTGCTCGGTGGAACCACAGGTTGGGCAGGCATCGCCATCATGTAAGTCCGCAGCTAGGCGCGCTGCTAACCCGGCAAGATGGCGCTCTCGGGCATCCTTGAGCGCTGACTCTGCCTCCGTAACCGCTTTAGCCGCGACTTTCTCAGCCTTCTCTCCTACAACTATCTGGTTATCAAGGGTTAGGCCTTTATTGACACTCTCAACACGATCGCTAGCGGTCTCTGCTGCTTTCTTAAGAGCATCTAATGACTGCGCCGCTGCCTCAACCTTGGTGAGCTCCTCGCGCAGACTCACCAAGCCCGCATCTGTCTGTGCGCGTGTAGTTGTTAGGGCGTCTACCTCCGTACGACACGCTGTTGCTTGAGTGGCTTCGCTCTCAGCCATCTCGCGAGACTCTGCTGCATTCGCAAATTCTTCAACGGCTGTTGCTAATAAACCGAGTCGCTTCTCAAGTTGCTTGACAGAAGCGCGCGCCTTTACGGGCGTTGTAGGGAGGTCGCCTCCGAGAGCTTCGCCAACGCTTGGGCCCAAGTCAGCAATCGCTGCCGCTGAGTCTGCAAGCGCACTCTCGGCCTCTTCGAAAGTATCAATCTGCTCTAATAAATCGTTCGCGCTCTCTGCAAGTTTGAGAGTAGCCGCGAGAGTTTTATCACTCTTGCTGAGCTCCGCTAGCGCAGCGCTCTCCTCCTGCAGGGAGAGTCGGCTATCCCACTTCTCTGCTTGCTGAGTCGCGGCATCGGCGGCAGTATTAGCCGAGTCGTAGGCTTTGTTCGCTGCTGCGGCGGCCGAGTCGACCTTTACTCGGAGTGTCTTGGCCTGAGCGCTCATCTGCTCGAGTGCTGAGCGTGTCTGCTCGCCTGGGCCTACCGGTGCTTCATCATCATCAAACTCGATGCCAGTTGCGCTCGCCGCTTCAATACCAGCCTCTGTGATAACTGATCGCCAATCTTCGAGTGAATCGTCGAAAGCATCAGATAAATCCTTCTTCATGTTGCTATGTGCGATTCCGCGGTCTTTCGCTTCGCGCTTTAGACGCTCAACCGCTGAGGTTAAGTATTTAGTGCCGAAGAGTGCGCTTAGGAGGGGAAGCCGTTCCTTCGAGCTTGAGCGCAGAACTTTGTCGAATTTTCCCTGAGGAAGGAGTATGACCTGCTGGAACTGTGCAGAAGTCAGGCGAATTAGTTCGGTGATGTGTTTGGTGACGTCTCTGTTTCCTGATGCGACTGCCACCCATTTCGCTTTTTCAAATCTCTGAAGGGTCGCCTCGGCAACCTGGGTAGCAGTACCGGTACCTCGTTTTGCGGCACGCTCTTGCTCCGGCGATCTCTCGACGCGATATACGGCATCGCCAATTGCAAACTCAAAGGTGACGCTTGTTGGGTCGGCTGCGAGAGCGAAGTGAGATCGAAGCGAACCTGTTTGACCTTCTCGTGCCCCGGCCGCCTCTCCGTAGAGTGCGTAGACCATTGCATCGAGGACTGTTGTCTTGCCTGCACCTGTTGGCCCTGTAATGAGGAATAGGCCCTGTTGCCCAAGGCGCTCAAAATCAATCTCCTGATCGCCAGGGAAAGGGCCAAATGCTGAGAAGGCGATACGAATCGGCCTCATTGAGCGGACTCCTTCTCTGTGAGGATCGCATCAACAAGAAGACTTCGATACTCGCCCTCTAATTTCTCCTCGCGCACATCTAGCCAGTAGTGCTCTGCGAGCTCTTCATCGGTAAGAGAGTCGATCTTCTCGACATCTGGCCCACCGGTCTGCGAGCGTGCATCCAAGGCATTGTTCTCAATAGCGATTGTGTGCGGAAAGCGAGTGCGGAGTTGAGCCATCGGATTGAGGCGCACCTCAGTGTCCATGAGGATGGCGCGCACCCAGCAATCGTCGGCGTAGGAGTGCTTCGCTTCTGTGAGGAGATCGGCGAGCAGGCCGGTAATAGTGGCGACGCGCCTACCGATTGGTACCGCACGCTCCTCGACCTCAATGGAGCCATCAGGTGCCATCTCAATAATGCGGATGATCTTCTGGGCCTCTTCGCTAAATGAGTAGGGGATCGGTGAGCCGGAGTAAGAGATTCGGTTTTCTTCGAAGGAGTAAGGCTTGTGGATATGCCCGAGTGCCGCATACGAGAAGCCCTCGAAGACATTGAGGCTGACGCGATCGGTACCCCCAACACGTAACACCTTCTCCGAGTCGGAGGAGTCAATATCGCCAGCAACAAATGCATGACTCAATATGAGGCTGCGCTTGGTGCCGCGCTCTGAGATTGTTGAGTGCGCAGTCTGAATGGCATCTTGGAGTGCGCCTTCATGTGTGCGCTCGAACTGGCTCTCGGGGTACTCACCATCGGCACCGCGCACGAAGTACATGCCTGGGTCTAGGAACGGAACAGCCACGACAGCAAGGGGGCCATCCGCAAAGTCAAGAAAGAATGGAGCACCTGCGCGCTCGGGTTTGATGCTTCCGCGAATATGAATACCGGCGAGACCAAATGCGCGCTCACCAAAACCGAGGCGAGTCGTGTTGTCGTGGTTGCCCGGGATCATTACAACTTGGGCACCAGCGCCAACTATGTCATCGAGTGCTCGCCCTAGAAGTGCAACGGCCTCCTCTGGAGGAACACTGCGGTCGTATACATCTCCAGCGATCGCGACTAGCTCAATCTTCTCGGCGCGCACAGTCTCAACGAGCCAGTCGACAAAATCAGACTGAGTCGCGAGGAGGTCTTCGTTTACAAACTTGCGCCCAAGGTGCCAGTCGCTTGTGTGGAGAATCTTCATGTAACTCCCGGTGCTATGAGGATTGAAGCGATCGAGCCTTGGTGCTCGATCGCAGGCTGGTCATAGTTACACGGGGGCGGGACACGAAGCCGATCCTTTGGGGCGAACCCGCCGGCGGCAGCACAGGAAAGGGGGTTTCTGCGCCACCACCGGCCGATCTTGTTGGGTCAGAAGTTAAGTCCCGAGCCCTATGAAGCCTCTGCAACCTCAGGCTCATCGCTCCAGCGTTGGGCCTCGGCCCAAAGCGCACTCTCACGGCAGAGTCTGGGGTTAAATCCAACAGCATGCAGTTGGTGCTCAATCTCCCCGAGGTCGGTTCCCTGCTCAAGAAGGGAGAGAGCAAATCTCCTAGACCTACGTGCAGCGCGCTCAGTTGCAGGTTGCGCTAGTTGGGTTGTTACCAACGCGTCATGCTGTAGCGATAAATAATCTGGTAGTCGGCGAACGTGGCGTCGATTTACTGGTGGGAGATTTCTGCGTACTGCATATGTGTCCTCCGCCGTGTTGGTCGCAAGATCAAACTGCACGAGGCGCTCAAACGAACGCATCAATGGAGTTGACGCCCCATCACGGTAACCAAGCCCTAACGCTTTAGAGAGTTCAGCAACATCTAACTCCATTCCGTACTGTGCTTCGCTAAAGCCTGCAGCGATTCTCCTAAGCAATAAAAGAGAGGTTGGCCCGAGTGTTGGCAACCAAAATGTCTCAACATAAATACTGCGCGGATCGTATCCGAGGGTATCGATTACTGGGTCCGGCCATGGGTGGACTGTGAGTATTGCTGGCATGATGTCTCCTAGATCACTTAGGTGATGGTGAGCGGGGGAAGCTCTAAAATTTGACCTGGGAAAATCATGCTTGGGTTGCTGCCGATCAATACTTTGTTGAGTGCATAGATACTTCTCCACTCAAGATCGATCTCTTGGTCGCTCGCAGTAGACGGGAGGCGCCCCGCAGCGATACCCCAGAGCGAATCGCCATGAATTACCGAGTGAAGTAGAGGCGCCGAGCCCGCAGACTGATCCAAGCTACGTGGCCTGATGAGCGAATCTGACGGCAGGAATTCAGGGTCCAGCAATGGAGTACGCAGAGGGGCCGATGTGTTCGATGAGGAACGGGGACGCGTTGAGCGCCGAGGTCGCCGTTTAGTAGTGGAGGTGGCAGAGACTCTGCTGGTCGGAGTAACAGACGCGAAGGTTGTTGTTGGAGTCGGGAGTGAGGTAGACGACGAGTGTGTATTGAGGTCATCAAAATCAATTCCTCCGCTCGGGCCTAATGCTCCACTCGGATCGCCCGGATCTTCGTACCACGTCCCAGCAGGACGAGCGCTTGAGTCTGGCGCAGGTTGCGTAGTCGCAGTGCTATCTAGCCACCTGCGAACTGACTCAGATCCAGTATCGTCAGCTGCACTTGCATGTGCGCCTAACGTCGTAACAAATGACGCGGCGAGAACTACGGTTGCAACTCGGCGTGCAATCGGTGGGCTGATGCGGTGTAGAAAACTCGCTAATGCTCTAGCCTTGCCAATGCGATCGAGTATCTCGGCAAGGAGTGCCGGGAAGATCACTACAAATGCAATAATGACAGCCGTAATTGCAAGTTTTGAAGCTACGACCGCTGCAGTTGCGTCGAATACCTCCCGGCCCATCCTCGCTCCCTTCCTTGGGTGCTTCGCCGATGCTTTACTTTCACATCAGCAACACAACGTCCTGTTGCGCTTCATAAGACTGCTTTCACTTTGCTCTCCTGTCAAGAGAAAATTTTATTAACTTTTTTGGCCTTTATCCATTGCGCTCCGGCGGGTGCCGGGTCTACGGTTCCGAGACCACGAAACAAGGAGTCCAAGGATGGACGAAGCATTCTGGGAGATCACGGAAGATCTCCGACGTAATGAGGCAGGGGAGCGTTACGCGGAGGCCCTTGCGATATATGCGCAAGGAGTAGGCGCAAGACCGTTTCGAGATCAAGTAAGACGCGTCCCTGTTGGCGAGTCTGTCTCGATCGTTACACGCGATGGTGCGTGGATAACGGGGCGCGTTGTTGCAGTCGGACTTGACTGGTTGCGTGTTGCAGAGTCAATTGAGACAGAGGGGTCTGCACGTTCGCGCGTTAGACGGCATCACGATGTGCGCATAGATGCAGTAGTTCGCCTTGTTCAGGAACTCCAATGAGGGTCGTAGTGAATGCGCTATCGACTCAGAGTTTTGAGCGCTCAAATGCAGCAACCTCAAGAGCGGACACATACTGTCCCAAAGCATTTGGGGATACCCGCCAGATACCTCTTTTACCTATTTTTACAGCGTTTAACTGCCCTGAACGCATTAGAGTATACACCTGGGAGATTGAGACGCGTAGTACATCTGCAACCTCCTCCGGGGTCATAAACCGTTCTGTGTTACTCACTAATGCTCCTAGCCCTACTAGCCATCCGTTGCTTCGGGTAATGCGGCGGACTGTACATCTTTTGATAGAGGATGGGAAGGCGTGACATGAAACCTCGCTTCAGAAACATTGATGGGCGACTGCGACTCCCCGATGCGAGAATCGGATTTGGCGTTCTACTCGTAGCGGTCTCAGTACTCGGAGGGCTACGCCTCTCTGGTGCCTCGGAGTCGAGTGTCTCTGTTCTCGCTGCGAGGAGTTCCCTCGCGAGTGGTCATCGGATCGAGGCCAGTGATCTTGTGCTGACAGCTGTATCTGTAGACGTGGGTGTAGAAGCCACGCTTATTATCGCAGAGGATCAAAGAAGCGTGATCGGGAGAGTGGTTGCAAGGCCAGTTCAGGCTGGCTCGCTATTAACCACCCGAGATTTTGGGCGTGTGAATGAGGCACTCCGCGAGATCACCGTGCCCGTCACGCCGGAGCATGCTCTCGGCGGGGCCGCTGCTCCTGGCGACATTGTTGATGTGCTCGCGACTTTCGACGGAGGGGGAGACACGGCGCGAACAATTATTGTGAGTTATCGGGCCGAGGTTGTCTCAACTCTGCGGCCAGAGCAGGTATTCGGTGGCGCTGGAGGTGTTACTGCACTAACTCTTGCAGTTCCAAATGATGATGCGATGTTCATTGTTTTTGCGATGCGCACTGGAGAGATCGATATTCTGCGCAGCGCCGATCTTCCAAGCAGTCGTTCGCGTGTAGATGCAGCGGAGATTCCATAATGCAGATCGAGATTTGTAGCGTGGTTACTTGCAGCCTCGGCGAGCCATGGGAGTCTGCACTTGTAAGTATGGCGAATCACCCAGCCGCTGCTATCCGCATCGCCGCTCGTTGTTCAGGGCCGGGCGAAGCACTCGGCGTGGCATTGCGTGAACAGGCCACGGTTGTTGTCGGTGACGCCGTTCGAGGGTGGTGGGATCGCGACGTCATCCAGCACTTCATCTCGGCCGGGATCGTGGTTGCAATTATTGGTACGGACGCTCCACCCGGGGCTCTATCGCTACCCGACTCGCATCCAGAGGCACTAGTGCAGGCGCTGCAAGCAATCCACGCTCCGGTATTGGTGGCTTGCGACGATGCGTTGGCTCAGATGCCTTTAGATAGAGGTCGCATTGTGGCGGTTTGGGGTGGGCATGGTTCCCCCGGCCGGACCACCATCTCAACGCACCTCGCAGCATCGGCTCAGGCATCAGGTCTGAGAACGCTCCTAATTGATGCGGATACCTGGGCACCTTCAGTTGCCCAGCACCTCGGCCTCGATGAAGGCCATGGTCTGGTGCAGTCAGTGCGCTCTGTATCGCGCGGCGACTCGGGTCTATCGCACGTGCTCAAATCCCAACGCGGAGTCTCGGTACTTGTTGGTATGGCTAGACCTGAGCTCTGGACAGAGATACAAGAGAGTTCCTTCATCGCTCTAATTGATGAGGCTGCATCGGAGTATGACTTAGTTGTAATTGATGTAGCTGCTCCGATTGAAGAGGACGAGGAACTCTCATTTGATCAGGCTCCATATCGAAGAAATCTGGTGACCCGCTCAACACTCACGATTGCTGACACGGTCTTTCAAGTCGCTGGAGCGACTCCGGTTGCTCTGCGTCGCGCGATTAGTGCCACACGCTCCCTAGCGCTAGAGATTCCTACAGCGCGCGCGAACCTCGAGGTGGTTCTAAACGGTGCTCCGCGCTCGCGCACCAGGCTGAGAGAGATTGAGTCAGCGCTTACAGAGCATCTAGAGCAAAGCCCTATCGCAGCCATACCGAATGAGCCTCTCTGCGAGTCTGCATTGTGGGAAGGCCAACTCGTCTCAGATGCTGCGCCACGTTCGCAATTTTGTCAGGGCATAAATGCGCTTACCGAGAGGAGCGTTGCATGAGTCAGCTCGAGTTATCAGGGGATTTAGAGGCTGATATCCGTGCACTTGTTCATCAAAGATCTGTCTCTATCGATGATGACGCCGGCCTCGATGCTCTTGTAACTGAGGTAATCGAGAACGGAGAGGCTCGATACCTCGCAGGTCTCGGCCCTGCGATCGAGGATGGTGCAGCCTCGGCGCTTCGTAATCGTGTTGTTGGTTTTGGAGAACTCGCACCTCTCCTAGCTGACCCAACCATTGAGGAGATTTGGATCAATCGCCCAGACCGAATCTTCATTGCGCGAGGTGGTGCCACCGAACTCACGAACATAATTATGAGCGAAGGCGATGTCGCTCACTTGGTTGAGAGGATGTTGATGCGTGCGGGGCGTCGACTCGACCGCTCACAGCCCTTTGTGGATGCGCGACTGCCAGACGGGAGTCGCCTACATGTTGCAGTGCCGCCAATTACCGATCATTGGTCAGTCAACATTCGCAAATTTACAGGGCTAAGAGCGCACCGACTCTCAGAGCTAGTGACGCTCGGCTCTATAAGTACAGACGCGGCGCGATTCTTGGAGGCCTCGGTAACTGCAGGGCTCAGCATTGTTGTTGCAGGTGCTGTCGGTGCTGGCAAGACAACATTGTTGAGTTGCTTGGCGGGGAGCATTCCTACTGCAGAGCGCATCGTGACTTGTGAAGAGGTCTTCGAACTGCGAATAGAGCGACCCGATGTAGTCGCAATGCAGTGTCGGCAGATAAATCTCGAGGGCGAGGGTTCTGTCACTCTGCGAGATCTGGTGCGGGAGAGTTTGAGGATGCGCCCAGATCGCATCATTGTCGGCGAGGTACGCGGGTCGGAGAGCCTTGACATGCTGCTCGCATTAAATAGCGGATCAGTCGGCATGACCTCGGTGCATGCCAATAATGCGCGCGATGCGATTAGAAAACTGACGACGCTTCCACTGCTTGCCGGAGAGAATCTCGATAGGCGCTTCGTGGCCTCAACGGTTGCTGCCTGTATCGACCTAGTGGTCTTCTGCGAGCGCCGAGGAGGACGAAGGCGCGTAACTGAGATTGTCTCCGTTGGCGAACAAATTGGCGATGAGTCCCCGACGCTGGGAGCTGTGTTTACCGACTCCGGCGACGGCTTGACTTGGACAGGCGAGATGCCGAATCTGGCGCAGCGTTTTGCATTAGGGGATATTGATCTGCACGCTCTCCTTAATGCAGGGAGAGGTTGATATGAGAGTTCTCTGGGCCTTATTACTAGGCGCTGGCATGCTCTTAATCTTTGGCCCCCGTGCGGCGGGACGACCGAGAGAACTCTCTGAGTCGTCGAAGCATTTTGATGCTCGGCATCTAGCAATCAGTCTCGGTGCAGGTGTTTTTGGTGCGGCGATTGCATTGGTGATTGTTGGGGTGCCCATGGTCGCTCTGTTAGCAGGCACTCTGAGCGGTTCGGCGCCAACTTGGGTGCGCAAGGCTTCTCGAAATCGGCTCCTAGAGAGCACACGATCTGCTTGGCCAGAGGCGATTGAGATGCTCGCTGGTGCGGTGAGAGCGGGGGAGACTTTGATCGCTGCAATAAATGTGGTGGCGACCCGCGGCCCTGAGGCCTTACGTCCAGTATTTGATGCAGTGGTCTCGGATCAACGGGTATCGGGCGATCTTCAAGGCGCACTGAATCGCGTATTGATACCTCTCGCCGATACGACTGCAGATCAAGTCCTTGCAACTCTTGGCCTGATACATCGTGTTGGGGGCCGCGAGGCGGGGAGAGTGCTGCGAACATTCGCAGGATTTCTGCGTGATGACCTTGCACTAAGACGAGAGGTTCAAGCACGCCAGTCCTGGACCAAAGTTGCAGCACGCGTTGCGATTGCATCCCCTTGGTTAGTCGTGCTGCTTGTGAGCGCTCGACCTGAGGGGCGCGCTGCGTATTCGACAGGCGGCGGCGCTGTAATGCTTTTTGTTGGAGCAGTAGTAACCATTATCGGGTATCGAGTGATGGTGATGACCGGTCGAATAGCGGAGCCAAAGCGAGTTGGCATACGCGCTGAGTCCCCAGAGATTCTCGCGGCAGCATGAGTGCTCTTCGTGCAATTCTCGTTGTGGCTCTTGGCGGAGTGGGCGTTTGGTTTCTTGTGGCATCTGTACCCTGGTGGCGACATGCATCGCTATCGACGCGCCTCACTCCATATATCAGTTCTACCTCTCAGCAGAGCAGGTCGGCATGGTCATGGAGCTCTCTCAGATCACTTCTTGGCGGGTTTCTTGATCGACATCTGCCAACGGGGGATCTTGCTACGCGCCTCTGCTCGTTGGGTCGCACCCCTGACATTGTGGCGCAGCGCACAGAACAGGCTGCTTGGGGTTTGATTGGAATGGCGGGTGGCATAGGCCTATCCCTACTAGTTGCAGCAACGGGGCGCGGGCTTAGTCCTTTGATGGCTTTGATGTTGATCGTCGTTGGCGGTGCCGTTGGCGCGATCGCTTGGGATCGACGGATAACTCGTGCGGTGCAGAGGCGTAGGGAGGCTGCCGCTGCGGAGTTCCCAATTGTTGCTGACCTTCTATGCCTTGCAGTGACTGCTGGTGAGAGTCTCAGGGGAGGACTCGCGTTAGTTGCAGAGAGCATCAACGGACCGCTCGCAGAGGAGATCCGGTGGGCGCTGCGCGATGCACGTTCGGGTAGGACGCTCGCTGCGAGTCTCACCGAGCGCGCAGTTATTTTGGGCGAGCCAGGGTTTGAGCGTTTTGTTCGATCGGTGATTGCCGCAACCGAGAGAGGGGTTGCAATAGCGAGTTCGCTTCAGGCTATGGCTGCCGACGCGCGAGACCTTCAACGCGTTGCATTAGTCGAAGCAGCAGGGCGCAAGCAGGTGACGATGCTCATTCCCGTGGTCGGGCTAATCCTGCCCGTAGCGCTTGTATTTGCCTTCTTCCCGGGCATCGTAGCGATCAGGCATTTGACCTAAGTGCACACATTAAAAGTCTGACAAAAAAGACAAAGCGGTGAACCGCAGAGAGGATGAATGCCGAGTCAGTTGCAGAGTAAGAAATGGAATCCAACAAAGGAGCGCAAGGATGCGAAATGCAATGAGAGAGATACAAGTAGATGAAGTTGAGTTGATGCCTGATGATCCTGAGCGGGGATCGATACCAGAGTGGGTGATGCTCCTCGTTATGGGCATCGGTGTCGTGTTAGCTCTCTGGGCAATTGTTCAGCCAAGCCTCGGCGATATCGTCACTAATGCGCTGGGCCGCCTGCGTTGAATCAATGCGACTGAGATTCAGCGCTCGGGCCGAGAGTGGCTCGATCCTCGTTGAGTTCCTCGGCTCTGCGCTCTTGATCATTTTTGCGCTACTCGGTGTGGCGCAGATGTCGATCTGGGTGTGGAGCCGAGGGGTCGTGGTCAACGCTGCTCATGAAGGGGCGCGTGCTGCAGCAGAGGTCGACTCCTCAATCGTGGCTGCCGAGTGGACTACGCGCGCTGTCCTACGCGACGGGCTCGGCTCTAATGGGGACGCTTTTACTATCACTGCGGATCGCAGCGGAGGGCTAGTGCGGGTAGAGGTGCGAGGAGAGTCCCCACGCATTATCGACTTTATGCCTTCATTCTCAATCGTTGGCCGCTCGACAGTGCTCGATGAGTCGACGGTATGGCCATGAGGTTAATCGGGAAGCGTGTAGGTCATGAAGATGGCAGCGCAGTTGTTGAGACAGCGTTCTTAGGTTCACTTATCTTTGGATTAATCATCCAGTCAATTGTTTTATTTGGGACACTTCAGCGCGCTGCGCTGGCTACATCGGCAGCATCGCGTGAAGTTGGGCGTGTAGTTGTGCTCTCGCTAGGAGACCCAGAGGCTGCAATGCGTGCGCGTTATGTTGTCATTACAGCGGCACGCGATCATGGCTTAGGTGATGATGATCTCGCTGTGAGCGTGACTGGAGAGCGCACCAGAGGTGGCTTCCTGCGAGTAGAGGTGCGCACGAATGTGCGCGTGTTCGGCATCCCATTGCTAGAGCGCTTTATTCCGAGCCCAAGTATTCCTGTTGTCGCTACGCATACCGTGCGCCTCGATAAGTATGCGAGCGCACCATGAGGCGGCTTCAAGGGGAGCACGGTTCCGTAACAGGGATGCTGATCATCGTGCTGTTTATCTCCCTTGGGTTTGGTGGGTTGGCTGTAGACGGGACTCGCTTGTTTCTTGCGCGCAGAGATCTGCAGGCCCTTGCCGACTCGGCGGCTCTCGCTGCAGCATCGTCACTCGATGAGGAGCAGTTTCGGGCGACATCTGGAGACCAGGTTCGTCTTGAGCCACAGATCGCTCGCTTCGCTGCAGCCGCAGTTGTCGTTACATCGCCATGGCCGTCAGATGGTCGCGGGAGTGTCGAGGTGGTGGGGAATAGGGTGACGGTTCATCTAGAGCGACCTGTTCGCCTCACATTCCTAGGGATTCTCGGGCTTGGATCTCAGATAATTGGGGCCAAAGCGACAGCGAATCCGGCAGTTGGGTGAGGAGCGAAGGGGTTATGGGTAGAGATTTTTGATTTATAACGTGAGCCTTTATAGGGATGCTC
>CALQAT020000044.1:0-12926 GCA_943328625.2 Bordetella parapertussis
ACAGGCGATCTTGCGTTCTATGCCTATGGCCCATTTAAAGCAGAGGCGATCTCCGCTATTGCGCTGCGTGACGGACTAGATCTTGCAGAGTGCTACGCGTATAGCGACTCGATTACAGACCTACCGATGTTAGAGATTGTTGGGCATCCAGTGCCCGTAAATGCCGACAGGGAATTAGCGCGTGTCGCTAAGGAGAAAGGCTGGGAGATGCGTACCTTCCAGCAACCAGTACGCCTAAGAGATCGCGTTCCTAACCCACCAAAGGCCCCGACACTTGCGGCGGCTGGGGTTCTAACCATCGGGGCTATAGGCGCTGCCTCCTACATCGCATGGCGACGCGTCCTTGGGGTCCGTGCGTGAACCCATCAATAATCGCGCATTTACCTACACCTATAGAGCGAGCGCCGCGTCTCGGCGAGATTCTCGGAATAACTGACCTCTGGATCAAACGTGACGACCTCACGGGGTTAGCCCTTGGTGGGAACAAGGTCCGAAAACTCGACCTCCTTGTTAAAGACGCAGTTGATCAGGGCTGCAATGCGTTGGTAACCGGCGGAGGTCGACAGAGCAACCATGCGCGAGTTACAGCCGCTGCGGCCAACCGCTTTGGGATCGAGTGTCATCTTGCGCTTAGTGGCCCGAAGCCAAAGTGTTACGAAGGCAACCTCCTCATGTGTCATTTGCTCGGTGCAACGATCCATTTTAATAGTGGTAACGAGTACTACGAGATAGAGGAGAGCATCCTCAATATCTCTGATCAACTTGCCGAGAGCGGTGGCCTCCCTTATCCAATCCCCATTGGAGGCGCATCCACTATTGGTGTCGGGGCCTATGAATTAGCTGCCCATGAGATAGAGGACCAGTTTGCCGCTATAGACAATCTTGCAATGGATTGGATAGTTGTTGCAGATGGATCTGGCGGAACCCACGCAGGGCTGCTTCTAGGCCTAGGCGCATCGAACACTCGCGTCCTCGGGGTAGATGTAGGCACCCGCCCCGACCTCGATGAAGCAGTACCTGAACTTGTTAAGTCCACCGCCGAGTTCCTCTGCGTTGCAAATAACATGGGGAGGGTTTTTGTAGACCACGACCACGTTGGCCCTGGTTACGGAAGGGCATCTGATCAGACGATTAGCGCTCTGCGTACTGCAGCGCAATCGGAGGGGCTGATACTCGACCCGGTCTATACCGCGAAGGCACTAGACGCACTTCGCACGCATGCCGCCGATGGTCGCATAAACGGACGAGTTGTATTCCTACATACCGGAGGAACGCCCGCACTCTTCACACACGAGCATGAAGGCCTGCTTAGAGAAGAAGCAGATACAAATTAATCAGCGGTTATCGCGCACAACACGCGCAGCAATTACGCCGACTACAACAACCGCTATTACTACCAGAGCTTTAAACACTTAAGACCCTAAACATTGAAGACCCTAAACATTGAAGACCCTAAACACTTAAGACCCTATTAACTAGGTACTAAACGGCGAGCAGGTCGCGAGCGCCAGTATCTGCTGATGGGTGCCTCAGCTTGGACATCGCACGAGCCTCAATCTGGCGGATTCGCTCTCGTGTCAGGTTGAAGTGCTCCCCAACCTCCTCAAGAGTGCGCGGCTCTCCGCGATCTAGACCAAAACGGAGTTGAAGAATCTGCTTCTCACGCTCATCTAGAGGTGCGAGTAACTTCTCTATCTCCTCGGGCAGCAGTGCCGTTGCAGCGACCTCAAATGGAGACTCAGCCGAGCGATCCTCAACTATGTCTCCAAGCTCAGCATCGCCATCTTCTCGTAGTGGCTCTGAGAGCGAGAGGGGCTCGGCTGCGAAGCGAAGCGCCTCGGTTACCTTGTCCTCGGGCATCTCTACCTCAGCAGCTAGCTCCGAGAGAGTTGCTTGACGACCGAGTTTTAGCTCGAGACGCGATCGGGCTTTCTGGAGACGAGCAAGCGTGTCACCAGCATGTACAGGAAGACGGATAGTGCGACCGGTATTAGCAATACCGCGAGTAATGGCTTGGCGAATCCACCAAGTTGCATAGGTCGAGAACTTGAACCCTTTACGCCAGTCGAATTTCTCAACTGCGTGGATGAGACCGAGGTTTCCCTCTTGGATTAGGTCTAGAAGTGGAAGACCAGATGCCTGATACTTCTTTGCGATTGATACAACGAGGCGCAGGTTCGACTGTACGAAGGTCTGTGTGGCCTCTTCGCCGTCACGATCCGCTCGCTTAACTTCGCGCTTCTTAGCGGGTGTCAGTTTCTTGAATGCAGCGGCGTCTGCGATCTGCTCGCGCGCCTTAATGCCGTTCTCAATCAACTGAGCGAGGCGGACCTCATCATCTTTTGTGAGCAGTGTGTACTGCCCAATATCTGTGAGGTAGAGCCGGACAAGATCTTCCTCATCCCTATCCACACGATCCTTCGCCACAATTGCCCCTCAAACGCCGATTTCGAGTGGGGCATCTCTGCCTCATTCGCGACCAACCGGTGATCCCGGCCGGGTCTAGCTGGCTATTCTCTGCTACTCGCCCTCAAAAGAGCGAAACGCAGAGCCACAAATCTCTCTTAATCAAGAAATTTTTGTCTCTTCTGTCACACTTACCACCCGTCCCTGGGTTCGAGATAACTTTTAGAGTCATCTCAGAGTCCACGAGCCTGTGGAGAAACTATTAACGCCTCCGCTTCGCAATTAATTCCCGCTCGGCTTTGAGGCTCTAATTGAATTCAGAGATATCAATCGCCAAACCATCCAGTAGCAGCCAAGCAGAAGGGTTTGCTAACCATCACTGGCCCCTCTAGCCACTCCCTCCCTATAGAGTAACTTACGCGTCAAGCCCCCCTATTTATCCACAGGTTGCCTGTGGATAACCCAGCAGAGTGAGCACCTCAATCATGACCAATCCAGAGCGCAGCAGTCCTAGAAACCCAGAACTAGAGGACGATCTTGAGTCGAGAGACTCAGGTGAGATTCTCATCGTCGTGGGGGTTTTTACAGCGATCCCCGGGTCTGAGTCCAGCCTCGCCGGGGTGCTTTCTCGCTATACAGTCCTCACGCGAGGTAATCCGGGGTGTCGCAATGTTGACCTAGCGGCGTCCCTAATTGAACCAGGGCGTTTTGTGCTTATCGAGAAGTGGGCTGATGAATCCGCTCAACGCCTCCATGCCGACTCCAACGAGATGGTTGCGATGGCAGAGGACGCGCTCCCCCTCCTCCAATCTGCACCGGTACTCGACCTCACACTCGGAATCAGTGCCCACGACCTTATTTAGACACTTCTTAAGTAGAGATGTCCTTAAATAGGGCAGGCTTACTACTCGCGTATTTGTCGCAGATCATCGCGTCGCACTGCGCGACTCGTTGTCTCCGCCGTTGGGGTAATACTGGCGACTGCATCCGCGATGCTCTCCCAAGTTGAGAAGCCACCGCTCCATGCTTTTTCGTAAGCAGCATCAGCGGTATCACTAAAACCACAGGCAAGTCGGTAGACATATCTAAGACGGGCTTCGCGCGTCGGTATTCCTGCACGCACGCAGCGCCCCTCTGCAGTTACTTCCCACAACACTCGCTGCCCATCGGAGAGTTTGTTATCACGCGGCGCGCCTGCAAACTCAGGGCTAAGGCGGTCCATCCCACGCAGTATCCCAACACCTAACTCGCGCCGGGTTCGCTCTTCATCAAGAACTCGTGCCTTGAGAGTGTCTTCAAAATTCCCCCCGGAGTACCAAAGGGAGATTCGCGCGTCATCAACATCAACATATGAAGCGATCATCGGCTGTGCGAGTTCTTCATCGACCTCAATAGTGATATTTAGGTCACTTGGGGCGCCGATCGCGAGTAGCACCTCATCTAAAAGTTCGCGCATACGACTCGCCTCAAAGAGCACGAGCGTGAACTCCTCAGGGATGAGGAGGAGATTCGCCACAGAACTCAGCCTGTCTTACCAAGTAGCGCACGAGTCTCAGCGATCGATTCGGCGGCAAGCCCTGCAATCTCGTCGATCTCCTTGGTATCGAAGCCAGCCAACTCGCGGAATCTACGAGCAATCTGGATTGGGCTCTCATCGGTCTCGCCTCGGAACCCTCCAAGGCTGAAGAGTTTGTCGACTGCACGCTGGAACTCGAGTGCGCGCTCACGCCTCTCAGGGTCACGCTCGGTTAGTCGACGGAGCCAATCAGAGCCCATCTTCACGTGTGTGACTTCATCGGCGAGCATCCAGTCTTCACAGAATTTAAGAACCGGGTCGCCCGAGGCTTCACCAAAATCCTTCATCGTGTTGAAGACATCAATCGCTAGGCCCTCGAGCGCGCGATTTACTCCCGCAAGTCGCATCGCAGGGTCAGTTACACAAGCAGCCTCATAAAGAAACGTTGCCTCTGTATATTCGCCGATCTCAGTACCCATGTGCTCGCCGAGTTTGACTGATATCTCTACATGACGAGACTCATCCCAGCACTGACGTGCCATATCGAGCTTCAGAGCAAATGGCGCATCTGCGTCGTCGAAATCGAATGTTGTACGCCCTGCAGCCTCAAGGGCCTGTATCTCCCCTACGAAAATTCCGTGCATTAGAGATCGGGCGCGGTCGGGCGCTGCTGCTCGATCTGGTTGAAGGCGCGCCGTACTAATGGTGCGATCACGGACGCGTCCATTGCGAGGATCAGCAAATCCTTCAGCTAGGTCGGACCGGATAAAACGCTCGTCGCGTGCAAGCTCTTCAACTGGCAGAAATCTCTTCACTCTGGAACCGCCTCTGATTTATTCTCCGACTCATTTACTTCCTCGCCAAGCGTACCCGCTCCCGCGATACCACCCGCCACCACGATCAAGGCCTCAAGAGATTTAGACCTATTTGAAGCACGCTCAATCTGCTCGGGGGTTTTTATGAGCGACTGAAGCAGCATCTCTCCCTCACGCCAGTCTTCGAACTCGTCCTGCAGCAAGAAATTGAGTGTACGAATCGTTGGGGCATCTGTGATGGTTGAGGTGCCGTTTAGGTGGTACGTATAAGCCGCAATAGTCCGTGGAAGCAGCACTCTAAATACGCCAACGAGTTTCTCAATTGTCTGCTCCGCAGCCTCCGGCTCGATTAGCGCCTCAGCGAAGGCAACTATTCCCTCGTTGGCTGGGAGGGTAAGGCGCGCTGGGTTCATCTCGCGCAACTCTGGAAGCCGCTGCTGCAACTGCTCTGCATGCCAGGCGTGGTGATAGCAGTGGCGCCCAAGTACGAGTTTGACATCAAGTTCAGGGACTGTGGCGATCCATCCGCCTAGTGCCTCGAAGAGTCTCATCTCAAGCCATGCATATGCGCCTACACGGCGTGCTGACTCCTCGACATCGAAGAGACCCGGGAGGGCTCTCCTGTCCCAAGGTGCAAAAGCGGGTCTGGGTTTGCGTCCATCTACCATTGCGCCATTCTCACCACTTGGCGGTCCCGGGTCAAACTCCGCTCGGTGTTTCTCTCGATGTTTCGCTAGATGTTTCTACTGCTGCTGTGCGCCCATGAGTTCCGCGCTCTGCGATGACAATGGCAGCCAAGATCAAAACGGCTCCAAGATAGCCGGGTATCCCCAAGCGCTCGCCTACGAAAAAGCCAATTACTCCAGCTACCACGGGCTCCACGAGACTAATAATTGTTGTTCGTGATGGATCGACTCGGCGTTGAGCCCATGCAGATAAAGAGAATGCAATCGCTGAGCACCCGACCCCTGTATAGAGGATTGTCCAGAGAACATATGAGTCAATCTTCCCAAAGCCATCAATAATCGCGAAGGGCAAGCAGACTATTGAGATCACAGCGAGTTGGGTCGCCACAAAAGCGATCGTGTTAAATCGGTTTGCATACGCCCCAACAATCACATACCAGCCCGCATAGAAGAGTGCTGCGGCGAGAGTCAACACATCGCCAAAATGCAGAGAGAGCGAAGCGCCGGTGAGTAGATATAGGCCGACCATCGATACTGCTACTGCCTCAACAATTCCGCGTCGCGGCCATCTTCTATAAATAAGCGCCTCAATGATTGGCGTGAATACCGCGAATAGTCCGGTGATGAATGCCGAGTTGGAGACCGTTGTATGCCGAAGGCCAATTGTCTGAGCCATCGTGCCGGCTGCAGTAATCAGGCCAACTACCACAGAGATGAAAATAAATATTCGCAGCGTGTCGGTGTGCCGAACGCGCGGCCCTCTCCACCCACCTCGAAGTGCAAACGGCAAGATCGCTGCTGCGCCTACTGCGAAACGAATCGTGTTTAACGCAGCAGGGGTGGTTCGCTCTATAGAGACCTGAGTAAATCTAAAAGTAGATCCATAGAGGATCGCTGCTAGTCCAATAGCCAACTCCGGGGCGTAAACCCAAAGAGTGCTGCGCCAGGAGCGATCGTTCGCGGCGGTCACCCCTGCCAACGGTTAGTAATTGGGAGTCGACGATCCTTGCCAAATGCCTTCGGGGTAACACGAACCCCGGGTGGTGATTGGCGCCTCTTGTACTCACTTCGGTCTATCAAACGAATAACTTGCTCGATTACCTCGCGTTCAAAGCCTTCTGCCTCAATCTCTGCGAGTGATAGGTCACGCTCTACGTATGCCTCGATCACGCGATCGAGAATTGCATAAGGCGGGAGAGAGTCTTCGTCCTTCTGATCTGGGCGCAACTCCGCGCTCGGAGGCTTCGCAATTACATCGGCCGGAATGATCTCGCGACCAGATCGCGTATTGAGGTCGCGACACAACTCAAAGACAAGCATTTTTTCTACATCTTTTATAACCGCAAAACCGCCCGCCATGTCGCCATAGAGAGTTGAGTATCCGGTCGCCATCTCTGATTTATTGCCTGTGGTGAGGACCATCCAGCCAAACTTGTTGGAGAGCGCCATCAAAAGTGTTCCCCTCACCCGCGCCTGAAGATTCTCCTCCGTGAGATCCGGCAAGCGATCTATAAATGACTCCGTTAGGAGAGACTCGAACGCAGCGTGCGCGGCTTCAATGGGGATAGTTCTCGTCTCAATATTGAGCGCATCTGCAAGGGCTGCTGCATCTGTAAGGCTCCCTGTGGACGACCAACGGCTCGGCATCAATACTCCGTGAACACAATCTGCCCCAAGAGCCTCCACCGCAATTGCAGCAACGATCGACGAATCGATACCACCTGAGAGCCCAATTACAACCTCAGAGAAGCCATTCTTGCGGACATAATCGCGGGTGCCGAGCACAAGTGCCTCGAATACTTCATGGGTTGGCGATAAGAGCGGATGAACCGAGGGAGTCGCTGTAGACCCTGTTCTGATTGACTCAGTACTGACCAGAATCTCTGTAAGCGGCTCCGCATCAGGCCGCTTGATGTCTCGCCGATCCGCTCCGGTTGGTACCTCCAAATCCGCGATCAGGAGTTCCTCAGAGAATTGAGCAGCACGCGCTAGTAGCACTCCATGCTCATTAACGATCATGGAGGCGCCGTCAAATACAAGCTCGTCCTGACCGCCGACAAGATTGGCGTAAACAATTGGAACGCCAGCCTCCTCTGCGCGCGTGCTCAACATCGTTTCACGCTCGGCGACTCTGCCTGCGTAATACGGTGAAGCGTTGAGGTTGACAATCAACTCTGCACCACCCGCAGTCTGCGAGAGTATCGGCCCGCTTTGACTCCAGGCATCCTCGCAGATTGTCACCCCGACTCGAACGCCGGCGACGACAAATAGTGGACCATCCTCTATTGATGCTGCAAAGTATCTCTGCTCGTCAAAGACTGAGTAGTTAGGCAGAAGGTGCTTACGGTAGATGCCAATTATCGATCCACCTGCGCAGACTGCAGCAGAGTTCATCAGTAAACCTACGGACTCTGGAAACCCAATTACTGCGACGGCACTGGTCGTCCTTGACGCAAACTCCTCTACGCACTCAAAGGACCGCTTAAGAAAAGCATTCTTTAATAACAGATCCTCGGGCGGGTAGCCAGTGATCGTTAACTCTGGAAAGACAACTAGATCAACGCCTGCTGATGCTGCCGCTGTATAAGCACTGAGGGCGCGCTCTAGGTTTCCTTCAAGGTCACCGACCACGAAATTCGACTGGGCTGCCGCGACGCGAATTAGTTGCACGCAGCAAGGATACGGCGCTAGAGGAGACTTGGCAGCAATAGCGATCTTTCCTGCTCTAGCGAATCAGGCCTTGCCCTGAGGCTCATCAGGGATTAGTCCGCGCTGCTGAGCTAGGCGCATAATTGCCGGTCGCCGTCTAGCCCCGGTTTTTTGCCCTATGCGGTCGAGGTGGGACCGCACTGTGCTCGATGCGATACCAAGCGCATCCGCTATCTCATCATCGCTTAGCCCGCTTGCCACCAAAGTGATGACCTGCTTCTCGCGTACTCCGAGTGCGGCACCCTCGGATTCGTCCACACCGATCCCGCGCCCTGCCGCCAACGCTGCTGCAACGACTAGTGCAATCTCGGGGACAACAACGGATGAGTCTCCGAGCACACCAGCGAGAAGCGAATCACGCCACGCCGGAGGGATGACAAGAACTGGCGACGAGAATACCGCGGCACTGAGAATTGTGCGTGCAACACCTTGGCTACCGTCACCAGGGTCGACGATTACAAGGATGGCGCCATGGGCAGAAAGATCCGACGGGAGCACACGTGCACTCGTGACAGACGCTGGAGTGATAGCGCGGCATAGTGCTAACAGCGCAGCTCTGACCGTAGGATCATTAGATACGACAAGCACCGAGGCGTCCATCGCATCAGGCGAGAATGAGCTTGCTGAAAGATTAGAACCGGACGCCTGAGAATTAGGCGTATCGGAATTTGGACTCAAAGAATTACCCCCTGTTTGAATTACGTCGTACGGTAAACAAGGGCTGGGACAACTACATAGATGTAATTAGTGTTTTAGATTGCTGGTAACAAGTTCTGACAAATCGTCATGGGCATCAACGTAGGCATCACAGTAGGTAACTCAATGGGTAATCAACATGATCACCGTAACGGCGTCTTGGCGGGAGTTAGCGCGTACGTCATCTGGGGGCTCCTAACCCTCTACTGGCATGCGATGAGCGGCATCAATGCGTTCTCTCTAATTGGTTGGCGCATCGTTGGCTCCGCTGTACTTCTCGGCGCGGTTGTATTCATCACTCGATCGTGGCGATCATTGCGGCCGCTCGCGTCGCCGCAAATCTTTGCGCGCACATCTCTTGCAGCAATTGCACTCGCAACAAACTGGACCATCTACGTGTTCTGCGTAACACATGATCGCGTTGTTGATGCCGCTCTGGGTTATTTGTTATCCCCACTTGGCCTCGTGCTTGCAGGGGCACTGATTCTTCATGAGCACCTTAGATTTGTGCAGCGATGCGCTATTGGGCTCGCAGCGCTGAGTGTTGCACTACTGGCATTTGGTTATGGACGTCCACCAGTTTTCGCAGTATTGATTGCACTTACATGGACTCTCTACGGAGTGCTTAAGAAGCGCGTTCCGTTTGGACCACTAATTGGCCTAACGAGTGAAGCATTCGTGCTGCTCCCCCTCGCGATTCTTGCTCTCGCTGCTCAACAAGGATTCGGAGACGGAGCACTCCATGGTGCGACGAGTACACAGACACAATTAATAGCGTTAGCTGGAGTCGCCACGGCAATACCGCTTCTTCTCTTCGCACGCGCAGCGCAGAGTGTTGCGCTCTCAACCCTTGGATGGCTGCAGTACATAGTCCCTACGATCAACCTTGCGCTAGGGGTTGCGCTCTACTCGGAGCCCATGCCCCCATGGAGGCTGGCTGGCTTTGCTGTTGCTTGGTTAGCACTCTTTGCGGTCTCTATCGACGGACTGCGTAACGCGCGCGCAGGTTCGCCTACCGAGCCAGCAGTAGTTCCCCTAGAGGGTTAATTACCTCATGCACTAAAACCGCTTTGACGGGTTAGTGCGTGCAGGTTCCGCCGCCGAAGCCTTCTGTCCCAATAAACGGACCACAGGCCTGCAGAGTCATCCAGACGTGCAGCATGGGTGGCGTTGCACGGAATACTCCCGCAGTACAAGTACCGTTAACAAGGAAACCTACGACCACCGACCCGTTCCAGCAGAGATTTTGGTGATCGTGCCAAGTAGTAAAGGTCCCTGCTATCTCAGGTACATCCGCCATGGTCTTGCCATTGTTGAGGATGTACATCGCAGCCCCAAGAACCCATAAACCATTGGACTGGCGCTGAAGCACTATGGACTCAACCTTGCTTGCGTTGAGTTCAATACCATCGTTCAGGAATACAGAGTTCGTGTAGTGCTCAAAGCCAGTCCCCCCGTCTCCAATTGAGGTGTATCCGCGTTGGAGGAGCGCTGCGTTTAGGGCACTCCACCCAACCAGGCCGGCGTACTGAGCCGTCGCTGTAGTCGAGACATCAATGAGCGCCTGCGCACGCAGCACCTGCTCTGGGGTGAGGCGAGAGTCAGAGATTGAATAGATACGCGCAGCTGAAGCGTCGTCATCATCCACAATTGTGGTCGCAACAGCTGGTGTCATTATGTTCGCACCGTTTGTCGCACCCGAGAGCATCAAAGTGACGATGCGATCTCCCGTAGTAGCAGCATTTGGGTAGATCGTTAGTACAATTGGTTTTTTATACTGACCGGGACGAAACATAAGCGTCTTAGTAAATGCCTTGTAAAACGTCCCGGCGCCCGTGTCCGTAAGCGTTGCTACCACTGAGACCGGTGTAAGGGAAGGAGCGGAGAGAGTGACCCAGATTTTTCCCTGCCTAGTACCTAAATTTCCCTCGTGCACACTGCCGCCACCAGCACCCAAAATGGAGGTGGAGGTTGACTCAGAGTCGTCATCAATCACGGTTCCGACCGCCATGTGGTCGTCTACATCGGCACCAGTTGCACCGAGTATGTGAATCTCGAAGGTCTCGTCACTCTCAACGACCGTGTCTGAATAAATAACCGCATTTGCAAACGCCTGAACCTTTCCGGCGCGAATAGTCGCAGTCTTGAAGCCGTTCACAACGTATTTAACGTCTGCGGCAGTAGCGGTGCCGACCAATTGAATCTTCCAGTCAACGTGGACATCGACTGTCGTAGGCGCGTCGAGTGCAATTGGGAAAGAGATCACCCTCCCCTGGCCGAGATTTCCTTCCACGGCTGAGGCATCGCCAATAGACACCAAGGAAGAAGTCGCAGAGGCTGGAGCAGCAGTCGCAATTGGGGCGATTACCCCTGCAAGGAGTGCCGTGCCAACTATTACTGATCGAAGTCTCATCATCTTGGTGTTCATCATTTCCCCCATTACTTTCGACAGATCGCCGTCGCTATAAGACACTTCTTCTATGGAATGCTCGCCACTACCACTTGAGGTGCGTTGAGTGCACCGTACCGACCGTTGCGTATACATACTGACCTGCAACCCCATACTTACATGGAGAAATCAATCCAGTATTAAAAGAACCATCGGGCCCAATCGTTGCGCTAAAGGACCCTGGGTTGCCCGAGGTGCTTGAGCACTGAACCGTTACTGATTGCCCGGGTGTAAAGTCCGTGAGCAGAACGTCAAGGTATGCGCATGCGCTACCGGAGGCGCAGCCTGTTGTTGAAGGGCCTTTTGAGACTGTTACCGCGGCAGCGCCTGGCACCACTGGTCGTGTAGTCGTTGTAGCCGCTCTCGTCGTTGTAGTCGTTACAGCCGCTCTCGTTGTTGTAGTTGCACCCACAACCGTGGTCGTAGTAACTCCCGCTCTAGTTGTTGAGGTTGCCGCGGGGTCTGCTGGAGTATCTGCTGATGAAGCTTTAATAGTTGTAGAGCTGGTGCGGAGAGTCGTTGAGGTTGTGGATGCACCGACCCCCCCAGTTGCGTTGGTCGCACCCGAGGAGCCTGTGGCCCCTGTAGGACTCGCCTGCTTACTGGATCGGCTCGTAGTAGTTGTCTTGTCAGACCCAGCGGCCGGCTCCCCGGAGTTGCCCCCAGAGCACCCAACTAGGAGCATCGAGACTGCTGCTATCGCGAGAATAGGAGCGCGCCGGTGTCGCTTATTTCCAGCAATAATGTCGGCGGCAAGAAGTGGTTTGATGCCCATACCCTAGGGGCAGCGCACCCTTAGCGTCTACCTACGTCGCAGTATTAGCTGAATCTCAAGGCTTCCAGTGCCCGCGACTGAGACAATCGGTGTGCTTGGAGTTCTAATTCCATAATCCGCCAGGGTAATTGGCGCCGATCCGACTACGTCGATTGTTGCACCGTTCCAGCGAGCCTCAACTGGAATTGCGAGGCTCCGTGTCTGACCATGGAGCGTGAGCATTCCCTGGAGCGTCAATGTGATCTTGCTACCACCGACCGGTCTGGCCTCGAGTTGTATCGGGTCGCTAACTACAAACTTTGCGGTTGGGAAAGCGGAGGTCTCGAGCGCATTCGAAGCCAGGTATGTATCGCGCGGCACTCGGTCACTCTTAACGGTCGTCGTATTCGCCTCGATCTCCAGCTTCGATACATCGAGACCCGAGACAGTAAATCCACCAGTCACATCAGAGGTACGCCCGACAGCGTCTTTGTCGATGATCTCGCCGATGAACCTTTCTGGAACGCGATAGCCGACGAAGGAACCGTTAGAGATTTGCCACACTCCATCAGCACTGCCCGAACTCGTCGCCCCAGTTGCTCGCTCGGGAAGCGACGGTGCACTCGGCTCGTCTCCACTAAACAAATACCAACTAACGCCACCGATCATTGCAATTGCTAAGACCGCTAGGCCGATTAATAGGTTTCGTTTCTTCATTGCGCTACGACTCTATAGGCCCCGCGCATTGACGGATGCACACGACAGAAATAGGTGTTAGTGCCGGTATCAAGATCACGCGGCGTACTCCATGTAAGGCGGTCGGCAGTCGGCGGGCCTGCTTTACCAAGCTCCCCGGAGTCGAATTGAATATCAGCGTTTGCTCGTGGGTATGCAA
>CALQAT020000045.1:0-12780 GCA_943328625.2 Bordetella parapertussis
CCTTGAGCGAGTTGCACCCGCTACTCCAGAGTGGAGCGCTCTCGGAGTACTAGCCCACATGGTCGGGAGCACCGCAGATGTCATTGAGGGTCGCCTAGAAGGAGTCGCTTCAAATGAATGGACACAGACACAGGTAGATCTGCGGTCAAAGTATTCTCCCGAGCAGCTGTTGGAGGAGTGGGGGCGCTTCAGCCCGCAAGTAGAGCCTCTTATCGATTCATTCCCAAGGCGAATGCAGGGAATGTTCATCGTCGATGCCACTACGCATGAGCAGGATCTTCGTGGAGCACTAAATGCTCCCGGCGCTCGCGACTCTGACGCTGTTGTCTACTCCTTTGATCAACTCTCTTTTGGCATAGGACGACAGCGTGGCGATGCAGGAGCACTGAGATTTATTCACGAAGCCGGCGAGCGTGTCGTCGGCGAGGGCGAAGTAACCGCGGTTCTTCATACCACCCGCTTTGAGATAATTCGTGCTGGCGTTGGGCGCAGATCTGCGTCTCAGATTGCTTCATGGGATTGGGAAGGCTCCGCAGAACCAGAGTCAGTGGTGATCGGAATGTTCGCGCCGCCTCGCTCAACTGACTTGGTTGAGTAAGTAGCGGCCACTCTCTATTTCCGGCTAAACGCAACCTATTCCATCGGCGTTGCCATCAAAATTATGCGGATCCGGGGGCAGCACTACAAAACGCTTGTAAGTCACATCCCCGCAGTCGAGGTCTGGCGGAGCAGGCGGAATACAGACTCCAGGGTAAGACGGAGAGCAGTCTGTCCCTGAAGAGGTGTTGCCTGCAGTCGTAGTTGTCGCTCCAGAACCAGTACCGGATGCGGGGGTGTTGATCCCTCCACACGCTGCCCAGAGCCCAACATTTGCTTCGCGCGCTTGGCGATCTAACGCAGAGAACCAATCTGCATTCGCAACATTGGGCGGATATCGGTATGCAGCCGCGAAGCCCTCGATAATCATGGCCGCATTAATAAAGAGAGCGTCGCTACTTCGATATAGATATCCGAGTACTCGGTTGTACCTATCAGTGCGCTCCACATCGTAAGTAACCCGTACTCGCGTTCCGATCGGCAGCAGTGCGGCAAGATGGTTAGAGGCCTCTTTACCGAAGCACTCAACAACGGTGCGGGGATCTTTGGTCTCGGGGGTATCGATTCCTATTAAACGCATACTGCCTAGACCAGAGACATAGATCGTGTCGCCATCAACATGTCGGGTGATAGTCGCGTCATCGCCGGCTGGGAGGATGACTCCCCGTGCTGGTGATGTAGTCGGAGCCGAGGGTGGCGCAGTGGTGGCGATTGAAGGAAGAGTGGTCGAGGCCCCAGGATCTCCGTCAGTTTTACCAAACGAGGTTGAGGTGGAGCCGTCAGCGGAGGCGCTTGAGGTGGAGGATGTTGCAGGCGTCTCCGAGTTACTCGCAGAACACCCTGCAGCAATCGAGGCGAGAATTAGTGCAGAACAAATAAACGAATTGGCGCGTCTGCCTTGAGTCCCCCATCCCTGCCTCACGGGTGAGAGTCTGCCACGGAGAGCAATGATTTAGCCGCTTCGCTGCTACGTTGCCCATGATGCAGCTCCCCAAACCCCTCGCACCGCTGCGCCATAGGCGATTCGCTCTTATGTGGTTCGGGGCCTTCGTCTCGAACATCGGGACCTGGATGGAGACAGTAGGTGTAGGGATTCTCGTTACTGAGACCACTGGTCAAGCAACTTGGACTGGTGTCGTTGCCGCTGCCGGGTTCGTCCCCGCGGCAGTACTTGGTCCCGTTGGAGGGGCACTAGCCGACCGTCTAGAGCGCAAAAAACTCTTGATGATCACCACCACGATACAGACTCTCCTTGCGGCTCTCCTCACAACTCTTGCCGCTACGGGTTCTCCGTCACCGCTCGTTGTCACTTTGATTGTTTTTGCAAGCGGTTGCGCATCGGCGATTGGATTCCCCACCTACCAGTCGGTTCTACCTGACTTAGTTCCACCCGAGGATCTCGTAGGCGCTATCGCACTCTCCTCCGCTCAATGGAATCTCGGGCGCGTAATCGGACCAGCTCTTGCTGGCATTGTCATCGGATTTGGCGGCTACGCATGGGCCTTTAGTATCAACACAATTTCATTCGCGGCAGTATTCGTAGCAATTGCGGCACTTACCCTCCCAGCATCACACCATGATGGCTCCTCAATCATTAAGTCAATAAAAACCGGGATTGACTACACGCGCAGAGATGCTGGGCTCCGGGCAATCATCATCTTTATGGTTGTAAACACGTTCTTAGCGGCGCCCTTTATCGCTCTAGTTCCAGCGATGGCGATCAAGGTCTTCGACGGAGGGGCAGGGGCCACTTCACTTCTTACAACTGCTCAAGGTATGGGTGCTGTTGTTATGGCCCTATCGCTCGGGGCACTCGCTAGTCGTTTCGGATCGCGTAGGACCCTCATGGGCGTTCTCTGGGCTGTCCCATTCACGCTAATGGCATACGCACTAGCGCCGAGTCTCTGGGTATCCGCAATTGCAATATTTGCCGTAGGGCTTGTCTACCTTGGGGCCCTGAGTTCATTCATGAGCATCGGCCAGATGCGCGCTCCTGCGCAGGTACGCGGACGCGTCATGTCTCTACTCACAATGTCGCTTGGGGCCCTCTACCCTCTGGGAGCAATTATGCAGGGAGCACTCGCTGATCGCTTTGGGCTCCGCACTATTACTCTGCTAGCTGGAGTGAGCATGCTCCTAACACTCACGATGCTCAGAGTCATTAAGCCTGGGCTAGAGGCTGCGCTAGATGCGCCTATAGAACCCTATGAAAACCAAGTGAACCTGAAATAAAAGTATAAATAGCAGGCCTCGAGTCTCGAGAGCCAAGAATAATTAGTTGACAGGTCTCCGCACTAGCTCCGAATGAGCAGTCTCAACATCAGCAATTACTGAACGCGCTTTAACGGCAGCGAGTAGGGCGCAGATTGCTCCAGCGGCAGCAATCACTGAGATTGCGATATCAGGCATCGCCGCGAAAGCAGCAACTACAACCGCGGCCTGCGCAATAGAGGTACCGAGCCAAGGTAGCCACCATCGGATTACAGACGATTTGTTCTCATCGCTCTCGGGCAGCAGGTCCAGCGTTGCGCGATACGGCCACCACCACTGAACAATCGGGATTGCAAGCGACCATGCGCCTAACCATGGGGAGCGACGCAGCGCAAAGCCGAGCGACTTTGCAACGCGCCCAGATTGCCCTAACCAGAGAAGAAAGAAGATGCCGGTAACTAGACATACGAGCCCGCCCACCTGAGAGAAGGCTGCAAGGAACGGACCCCCAGAAGCAGAGATCGGAATCGTGATAGGTCTCCCAGCCTGAGCATCGCGCCAGACAGCGTCAAAATTCTCAGACAACCAGCGCATCTGAAATGCACTCGAGATAATTGAGAATGCTAACGCTGGGCCAGCGAATATAAGCAGCGTACGCACAAGGCGACCAGTTGATGCTGCTTTCGCATGCATCAACGCTGGATCTAGCGGCGCGCCTTTACTTGTCACGGCTGGTCGTTTATCGGCAGGGATAGATACATGCTCAGTCCATCGCTCTCCGTCCCACCAACGCAGTCCTCCGGAGCCACTTGGGTCGGAGTACCACGCTGCAGGAGGAAGGGCGTCACTATTCGCCCCAGCGATAACTCCATCGGTCGGGTTTGGGGCGCTCGCAACGAGAGTGACATCCGCCACTCCACTACTTTCGTTCGGGGCTGAGCGGTCAGTGCTCGACTTGGGGCGCGTAACTATCCCCCACGCTGAGCCATCGAAGTAGCGCATATCGGCAGTTCCCCAAGGGTCGGGGTGCCACCCGGGAGCGGTCGGGGGAGTAGTGGGCATGCCATGAGGGTAGCGCCCTTTGATGCCTTGCTTAGTTTCGATCCCCGAGGGCAATGACTCGTACCATCAAGGGCGTGGGAGCGTACAGAACTATCAGCCAAACGCAGCTCCCCTATGCCTGCTCAGACGGTTTCAGTAAAGACGGTTTGAGTAGAGACGGTTTCAGTAGAGACGGTCTACAGAGTGAATAGCCCGCTCCCCCTTCCCGAGGAGAAGGCAGCCATGGTCGAGGCGATGTTCGACAGGATCGCGCCAGGCTACGAACGAGTAAATCGCTACATCAGTTTTGGGCAGGACCGGCGCTGGAGAGACCGAACCGTAAGAGCACTTGCACTACCTAAGGGTTCGGTGATTCTCGATCTTGCATGCGGAACCGGTGACCTCTGCCGAGACCTCCAGAGCGCTGGTTTCACTCCAATCGGAATCGACTTCTCGGCGGGGATGCTCTCTAACGCTAAGACCACCGCACCCCTCGTTCGAGCCGACGCTCTGCGCCTCCCAATTCCAAGTGCCACGGTAGATGGAATTACATGCGGGTTCGCTCTGCGCAATTTTACAGGGCTCGAACCATTCTTCGCAGAGTGTGCAAGGGTCCTACGACCGGGTGGGCGTGCCGCATTTCTCGACCCAGCAAAACCCAACTCGGCGATCGCTCGCATTGGGAATGAAATCTGGTTCCACAGAGTTGTCCCGTTGATCGGTGCCGCTCTTGGCGACGCAGAGGCATACAGATATTTACCTGCATCTACTGCGTACTTACCGGAGCCCGAGGTGTTACTCGCCATGGCACGCAGCGCAGGCTTTAAAGATTTGAAGAGAACCACCATGACCCTCGGATCTGTACAACTAATCGAGGGGACTCGCTCATGAGTTCTCCCTCCAAGCTGCAGTTAGTTGCGCGGTCTCGCACCTTTGATAGTGAGATCGACTTGCTAGCGATCTACAGCCGAGACGACTTCATCTGGTTAAAGGATGGTGTTGGGTTCATTGCGATTGGGTCGGTCATGGAGATTGCACCCGGCGAGGTTGAGGAGACTCTCGCTGGGATCAAAATCGATGATCAAGTAACGCAGCCTGGAAGCGGTGCCATCGCAGTCGGGGCACTCCCATTCTCCGCTATCGAGCCTGCCCTGCTCACGATTCCTCAACTCGTAATTGGGCGCAGCGCTGGCGGCGGCTACTGGATCACGGAGATCCGCGGCTGCGATGAAGCGATGACCGCGACGATCCCATCGGGTCTTACATCTAAGGGCGAGTCGATAATTACTGACTCTGGCACTACTAGCTCTGGCACTACTGGCTCTGGCACTACTGACGCTACGCATTCAGGGTTGACTCGGAATGGGGGCACTTCACGCTCTGAGTGGAGCGAGGGGGTATCCGCTGTACTCTCGGCAATTGATCAAGGCCGGGTTGAGAAAGTAGTCCTCGCACGCGATTTAGTTGTTCGTGCCGAGAACCCGATTGATCTACGACAGGTCGTTACTAGATTGGCAGAGCAACAACGAGAGTCGTTTATCTACGCTCACCGAGGTCTCGTTGGTGCAAGCCCTGAGTTACTGCTCCGTCGTCGCGGCGCTTTGGCTACGTCTACCCCGATGGCCGGCACCGCTGATGGCACCGACGAGGCGGCTATCGCATCACTCATAAATTCTCCAAAAGATGCACGCGAACATGAAGTGGTCGTTGAGGCCGTAGTTGGGGCACTCGCTCCCTACACACTCTCAACTGCGAGAGTTCGGGGACCGGAGATTCTTGCACTTCCTGGCGTTGTTCACCTTGCAACCGCTATCGAGGTTGACCTATCGCCCGACGCCCCGGGCGCCTTAGACCTTGCGCGGATTCTCCACCCGACCCCAGCGGTAGGGGGATGGCCAGTTAACGAATCGCGAGAATTAATTGCCGAGAATGAAAAGATTGCCCGTGGCCGCTATGCGGGCCCTGTTGGTTGGGTCGATCAGAACGGCGACGGCGAGTTTGCTATTGCGCTGCGGAGCGCCGAGATAGAGGGTGACACTGCACGCTGCTTTGCCGGAGCCGGGATCGTTGCAGGTAGCGACGCCGATGCAGAGTGGGGCGAGACGGAGCGCAAACTCGCACCGATTCTTGCGGCTTTAGGCGCTTGATTTTTTAGAGATGTCTTAGCGCATCCCCTCGGAGAGCGCTGATGAGACCGCAGACCATGCTTCGCGATGGTGCGCCACATTGGCATCACGATCTGTGCGAAGAAGCACAACACTTAGGCCCCCATCGGCGATTGCTCTAGCGAGAGTCGGTGCGACCTCCTCCGGTAGCCAAACCTCAGTCGCTGATACCCCGTGCGCAGCACAGAGAAGCGCTATATCAACAGAGTGCGGGGTACCGAAGAGCGTCTCAAAACTCTCAGGAATCTGCGCCTGCGGAAGGAACGAGAAGATCGCTCCACCTCGATTATCGACAATGACTATGACTAGATCAACCTCGCGCTGGGCCGCGCCTAAGAGTGCATTTGTGTCATGAAGAAAACAGAGATCGCCAACTAGAGCGACTGTTGGGGATTGAGATCCAATCGCGTACCCAATTGCAGTGGAGACAAACCCATCGATTCCATTCACGCCACGATTTGCGCGGATAGATATATCGCTGCGAGCCGGGGCGAAAGACTCCACATCGCGCACCGGCATACTCGAGGCAACCAGCAGCGATGAAGACGGAGGCAAAGTTGATACCACATCGCGCGCAATGCGCGAATCAGATAGCACCTCAGTGCTGTCGAGAACAGTTTTAAGAGCTGATGATGCAAGCGCATCTGATTCTCTCCAGAGAGATAACCACGACAACGAAGGCCTCTGCTGGCCCACCTGCATGGCGATAGCCAAGATGCTTGCCTCTGCATTAGCGACGAGCACCTCTGTATTCGTGCGCGCAGGATCAACCCAACGCCCGGCGGGGTCCACGGCAAGTACGCGCTCAACACGCGCTAGCCACTCTCCGAGCACCCTTCCGCTCGGGAGAGCCCCGAAGCGAAGTGCGAATGTCGGTAGGTAAGCCGAGGCGAAGATTTGATCGCGTAGCAGAGCGTCATATGCAACAACCTCGTTCTCCGTGCCACGCAGATCAGAGATTGGGTCTGCGAGTACTGGCCAGCCTGTTGCACGAGCAAGAGCTTTAAGGCTCGCTGAGCGAAGTTCGCTCCCCCACCCAACGATGATTACCCCTCTTTGATGCGCAGAAATCTCTGTTGCGATCGCGCTCAATCTCTCTACTTGATCAGCCCCAAGCGACTCTGCCTCCGGAGCGGCTCTACGCCATGGCGCATTGTTAGGGCGCCCAGCTGCATCAATAAGAGGCGCGCCCGTAGGCACAAGTGGCTCCTCGAAACAGAGGTTGAGGTGGACAGGCCCTGCAATTGGAGAGATCGATGCGATGACACTCGTGGCAGCAAGTTCGCGCCAAGATTCTTCAGCACCCTCGACATCGACAGGAGGCGGAGAATCAACTGACCACCGAACAGCATCTCCGTAAAGCCCAACTTGGTTAATCGTCTGAGGTGCACCAGTTCCGCGTTTTGCTGGCGGTCGATCGGCCGTGGCGATTATCAACGGGACGCCACCGTGGAACGCCTCTAGTACAGCGGGGTGAAAGTTTGCGGCTGCGGTCCCTGATGTACATAGAACAACCGCTGGGCGCTTTGTTGCGCGCCCGATACCGAGAGCAATAAACGCCGCCGATCGCTCGTCTTGATGGACATGAATGCGAATGCGAGCGTCAGCAGCGAGGGCAAGGGCAATCGGTGCCGAGCGTGAACCTGGTGAGACAACTGCATCTGTGACTCCACCGCGTGCCCATTCATCGACGAGAACACGGGCGAAAGAAGTCGTGGCATCGCGCGCCTCTCCTCCCCGAGTTCCGGCTGGATCATTTGTTGAAGTCATGCGAAGATGCCCCGATGCGTATCGTTGCAGTACCGGGCTTCACCCAGTCGGCTTTGGCATGGCAGCCGGTTCAAACCGCCAACCCTGACCTCGACATAATCGCACTAGATGTGCCCACACAACGAACCTTCGCTGATACCAGCAGGGCAATCGGGGAGGCCGGCGGGTCTGGGATCTATCTCGGGTACTCAATGGGAGGGCGCCTATGCCTTCAGTTGGCCATCGAGCAGCCCGACCTCTTCGACGGTTTAGTACTCATTAGCTCCTCCCCTGGGATAGTCGAGGCCGAGGAGCGCGCTGCACGGATCGAGAAGGATCAAGCCCTCGCTGCGCGCATCGACGAGATTGGCGTTGAGGAGTTCCTAACGGAGTGGTTAGCCCAACCAATGTTCGCGTCGCTTAGTCCAGAGCAGTCGCAGTATGCAGAGCGTGTCGCCGCTAATACTGTCTATGGACTTGCTCATCAGCTTGTAGCACTTGGTCAAGGCTCACAGCCCTCACTCTGGGACTCACTCTGCACACTAGAGATGCCAGTGATGCTGCTCACCGGCGATGGCGACTCTAAGTACGATGAAATCGCAGAGCAGATGTTCGAGGAGATTCCAGACTGCCTACGACTCCAGATTCCCGGGGGGCATGCACTCCCACTAGAGAATCCGACGGGTGTAGCCGAGGCTCTAGAGACCTTTATCGCTGACCTCTCCTCGTAGCACGCCATCTTTTTGGGCCACCGTCTCCACCAGGTCGCTCTAAACGCGACTAGGAGATAGCGAGACCAATCGCGAGAAGCGACCCCGCTACGAGCTCGAGGCGCACGGTCCCCACGAGTGCCGCTATCAACCCCGGAGCATCGGTGCGCGTAAGCATCGCCCTTGATGGAGCAAATGCAAGAGGGATCGCTAGGAATGCCAGGGCGGCCCAAGGATTTAGAATGGCGATCGGTATAACCGCTATAAAAGAAGCTAATAGGCAGCCTACGAATAACCTGCGAGCTCTGCGGTCTCCGATGCGAACCGCGAGTGTTCGTTTGCCAACCACTGAATCGGTCTCGATATCGCGCACGTTATTAGCGAGAAGCACTGAACAAGCTGGGAGACCAGTTACAAGAGACCCCCACCATGCAGCCGCCGGCACGCCATTGCGCTGAACCAATGCTGTACCAACAGTTGCTACGAAACCAAAACAGATGAGCACCATCAACTCGCCGAAACCTGCATAACCATATGGGCGGGGCCCGCCTGTGTATAGCGCTGCAGAGAGAAGCATCGCTGCGCCGACTAGCAACAACCATGGATACGTTGCAATGGCCAACAACGCCCCAGCGACCGCAGCAACTAGCAGGCTCGCTACTGCCGCGGCACGCACCGCTCCAGGCGTTGCTAAGCCGGATGCAGTTAGGCGTACCGGCCCGCGTCGATCCGCATCCGTGCCGCGTACCCCGTCGGAGTAATCGTTTGCGAAGTTCACTCCAACTTGGAGCGCCAGTGCCACTACTAAGGCGGCGAGGGCTCGCCACCAAGTAATTGGCCCGAGGGTTGAGGCCGCTGCGGTACCGACCGCCACGGGCGCAATTGCTGCGCCGAGGGTACGCGGGCGTGACCCCTGTATCCACTCTTGAGTTGTAGCCACAGATTTACCTCAACATGTTAAAGACGGCCCGCGATCGCTACGGGGCGGATTATTCCGACCGCAGGTCGCCAACGACCCCGGCAGGAGGGTTACCGTACCGGTTAATGCATTTAGGTAACGAGTCCTCACTCTTAGCAATCGTGCTACCCCCAGCGGCAGCGGCCGTTGCCGTCCAAGAGGCATGGGCAAGCGGTGAGGCAGTCGCAGTCATTGATCCGCGTGACCCTTCATTCCGGATAGAGGAGCGGCTCTCGACACTGCGCCCCACCGAGGTTCTAGACGGCAAAGGTCGAAGAGTGTGGAGCGATCGTGATGGCGAGGGCGAGCCTGTCGCCGCAGGAGTAGCAGCGATAGTTGCGACGAGCGGAACTACCTCTGAGCCTCGCTGGGTAATGCTCGACGAGAATGCTCTAGAGGCAAGCGCGTTCGCAGTACACGCGGCTATTGGTGTCGACCCTATTGACGACACTTGGCTCGCTTGTGTACCCCTTACAGGTGTAGCCGGGTTGGCAATACTCGCACGAAGCTTTCACACTGGCTCGCCCGTAATAGTGCACGACCGGTTCGATACCGCAGCAGTCGCAAGAGCCCCTCAGCAAGGCGCCACGCTCGTCTCGCTCGTTCCCACAACTCTCGCACGACTACTCGATGCTGGTGCTCCTGTAGATCAGTTCCGTCACATCCTCTTAGGCGGAGCACCGGCACCCCCCGGTCTCCTAGCGCGTGCTCGCGCTAGCGGCGCGCATGTCACTACTACCTATGGGCTAACTGAGACGGGCGGAGGCTGCGTGCATAATGGCCACCCCATGATCGGCGTTGAGGTAACAATCGATCCGAAGACCGATGAAATACTTGTCCGTGGCCAGATAACGATGAGCGGTTACCGCCTAGATGAGCCTGCAACTAAAGCAGCTTTTACCCCTGATGGCGCTCTTCGCACCGGCGATTTAGGGCGCATGCTCCCAGGTGGAGTCCTCCAGGTCGGCGACCGCCGCAAAGACGTAATCATCAGTGGCGGCGTAAACGTATCGCCGACTGCTGTCGAGCATGTCTTGTTACTGCACCCAGCGATCCGAGATGTCTGTGTTGTTGGGCTTCCCGATCCAGAGTGGGGCGAGCGCGTAGTTGCGTTCGTTGTTCCAGTACGCAAAGGGCTCCCGCCGAGCCTCGCGGATATGCGGGCATTCGCGCAGTCTCGCCTTTCTGGCCCAGAGTTACCGCGCGAGATCCGAATGGTCGAGGAGATTCCGCGCTCCCCCGGCGGCAAGCTCCTCCGACGTCTACTCCCGCGCTAATAACCCATCGCGTTAAACCGTCTGAATAGCTCTCTACATATCGTCGCGGAGTGATTCTTTCCAAGTTCGGAATCTGTCATGGAGCACTCCGTCTGGCCCCGCCCCAGAGCCCGTCGAATCGGCGAGGAGACGGAAAGTAAATCTCCGAGAGATGTCATCTGCATCGAGCGCCATGTAACAAGCGTCTGCACCTACGGCTGGCCCCGCTCTCCAGAGGAGATATCTCCCAATGCGTCGCTTGAAAGCAACTAACGAGACACCGAAATCGCTCCCAAGGCTCACCAGCTCCGCGGGGGCCTCGATCCATCGCTCGACAGGGATCAAGTAATCACGCTGGGGCAGCGGAGGCAGCTCATCCGTATGCAGGTCATGGGTAATTGGTGGGCGTTCTTCAGCGGGGATTGGCATATGCGTGCCATGCTCGCGCATACATGACACTAAATGTGAACGATCTCCAGACCCCTGCCCTAATTCTCGACTCCGGCGCCCTTGAGTCCAACTTAGCGACGATGGCCGCCCTCCTACCTGGAGAACGCTGTAGGCCCCATGTAAAGGCCCACAAGACAACATCGCTAGCTAGACGGCAGAGCGCTCATGGCCATCTTGGATTTACCTGTGCGACACCGCTAGAGGTAATCGGAATGGCCAACGCAGGCCTCGGGCATGACCTTCTCCTCGCCAACGAGTCTGTTGACCCTGTTCGCCTCGCTGCAATGGCGCTTCTTGTTGAGCAAGAGAAGGCGCGCATAACAATTGCTCTCGACTCGATTGAGACCGTTAATGCTGCAGCCGATGCTGGGCTGCGCGAGGCGCTAATTGATGTCGAGGTTGGGCTTCCACGCTGTGGTGTCCCACCCGAGGGCGCTGGAGCGATAGCCGACGCAGCACGCACTCGCGGACTCTCGGTGCGCGGAGTAATGGGTTACGAAGGCCATGTCGTAGGGCTTGCCTCTCACGAGGAGCGTCTCCGACTTACAGAGGAGGCCATGATGCTGCTTCTAAAGGCACATGGCGATGTTGGTGGGGAGATCGTCTCTGCCGGTGGCACAGGGACCTATGCGATCAACACTTGGGCCAACGAGATTCAGGCTGGCTCCTACGCACTAATGGATACCGCGTACTCCGCTCTCGGACTCCCCTTCGTGCAGGCGCTCAAGGTAGTGGCCACCGTTGTCTCGGTCTCGCCTAAAGGCTGGGCTGTCTGCGATGTCGGGCTCAAGTCGCTTGGCATGGACCATGGCAACCCAACGGTTGAGGGTGCGGATGTTTTCTTCTGCTCCGACGAGCACACAACCATTCTTCCTCATGAGGGATCGCCCCTCAAGGTGGGCGATCGGGTGATGGTTACCCCTGCCCACATAGACCCAACCGTTGCTTATCACGACAAAATGCACCTCATTGAGGCCGGTGGGGACTCCATAATCGAGATCTGGGCGGTAGACCTTCGTGGGTGGTAACACCCGTCGAATCCCGCTCCATCTGCAACCCCTGATTCGAGGCAATTCTTAGCGTGCCTTTCTGCTCGCATCGGGCTACGGTCTTTACTCATGACTTCAAATAACTCGTCTTCAAAAAACCCTTCCTTGGATAGCCGAGCAATCAACGAATTAGATGCCGTTGCTCAGGCTGAGCTTGTGCGCTCCGGAGACGCGAGCCCATCTGAGTTAGTTGAGGCAGCGATCGCCCGCATTGATGAGGTGAACCCCGTTCTCAATGCTGTGATCCATGACCTGCGCGAGCGTGCACGCGCAGAGGCCGCCGATCCAGCACTCCCAGACGGTGCATTTAGAGGAGTGCCATTTGTAGTTAAGGACCTCGATGGTCCACTCGGTGGGGCTCCGTATCACAACGGAAATAAATTGCTCAAAGAGCTTGGCTACATCGCCCCGACCGACAGCACACTCATCGCGAAAATGCGCGCAGCAGGAATGATCGCAGTAGGTAAGACCAATACACCTGAGTTTGGTCTGCAGCCCACTACTGAGCCAGAGGCATACGGCCCCACACACAACCCGTGGAGCCTTGCGCATGGACCGGGTGGATCATCGGGTGGATCTGGTGCAGCGGTCGCG
>CALQAT020000046.1:0-12505 GCA_943328625.2 Bordetella parapertussis
ACAGGGTCCCGCTAGCTGCAGTCACGTTCGTAGCCGAGACAACCGGGAGACCGGGTTTCATAATCCCCGCAATGATCGCTGCATTCGCAGCCGAACTCACAATGGGATCCAAGTCAGTCAGCGAAGAGCAGCGAGATGACGCCGAGGCGACATGGTAGATAAATCTGTAGATGAATCTTTAGTCGTCGTAGCGTTGGTAGGCGACCTTATGGATAGATCCAAGATCCAGGGTTCAATAACTGGTGTGAAGTTTCCTTCTGGAGCGGATGGCTGCGCTGGCGCTGACGTAGTGATCATCGATCTTGCACGTAATGCAGATGCGATTGAAGCCATCGCAGAGGCAGAGCCGAACGCAAAGATTCTTGGGTTTGGATCTCATGTAGATACTAAGGGCCTCGAAGCAGCCCGGGGTGCTGGTGCTCACTTAGTAATGGCGCGATCACAGTTCTTTCGTGATCCACTTGCAGCAGTCACGGGATTGCTTACTAAATAACAGGCCCTAAATAACCGGGTCTAAATAAGAGGCCAGGGCACAGAGTGGTAATCCTCATCCGGAATCGGAAAGGTCCCCTCCTCCAATATCTCATCTGCGCGTTCGCGCATTGCTTCAATCTCTAAGGGCGAGATCAAATCACGGATTCGCTCAAATAGTGCGCCGTGCTTCGCTAGGTCATCAACGACCCTCGCCACGTCACGAAGCAGATCAGGCGGAATCTCCTCACCAGCAAAATCCCAGATCACGGTTCGAAGTTTCCACTCTTGATGAAAGGTAAGTCCGTGGTCGATTCCAAATACTCGACCCGTCCCCTTCTCCTCTAAGCAGTGGCCACCCTTTCGATCCGTGTTGTTTGCAAGAACATCTAAGACGGCGAATCTACGAAACTCATCTGCGTAGCGATCTCTCAACGTAAAGAAGTGATCGTCGGGATCATGGTCTACAAAACGCTGAACCATGCCCACCCCGTATGGGCCGTCACGCAGAACTGTGTATGGAACGACTCCCCAACCAAGTGCTTCAGAGACTTCAAAAGCAGATACTTCGCGCCCTGCAAGGGTTCCGTCTGGAAAATCCCAGAGGCCACGCTCCCCTTGGATTGGCTTGTAAATGGCTCTAGTCTCTATGCCTTCGAGTGATGCATTGACCAAGAGTGTGGCATTAGATGACCAAGCCATTCGCCCTAATACATCGAGCTCTCCGAGGCGAACTACCTCAGCATCACGATCTTCACCGTCGCTACTATCGACAGGGTTATTCGCGTCGGGGGTGTCGCTACTCAGTTCCAACGTGGGCAGATATGACTGTCGAGATCCATTGGGAAGGTGCAGAGCGGGCATGGGGGTCGCCCTTGGCCAACCGCTGCAGCACCGAATACAGACATAGCGCGCACCTGCGCTCTGGTCGCATAAATCCGAACGATGAAGCCCTCGGGCTCCTCTAGTTCGTCATCTTCATCAGGGAAATTCTCCTGCAACTCGATCAATACTCGTTGGCGATCAGGTTCGTAGCCGATCCCAATCGTGCGAGCCCTAAATAGTGGAACAGCAGGCTCCTCAACTATTGATCGCGGAAGCGGCCATGCAGTGTCATTGCCTCCCTCAGGGAACTCATCCGCTAGCCGATCCAAGAATGCGCCTGACTCTGCAGCGAGCATCGCCACCTGCTGTTTCTCGACCAAGATTGTTATCTTCATTCCGCGCTGCTCGGCCTGCACGTAGAAGACCCTCTCCCCCGGGCGCCCAATCGCGCCAGCAGCGAGCGACTCAGTCTCCTCAAACTCAATTGTCTTGTCGTCACTCATGAGTCTTCGCCCTTAGGTTTAGAAACGAGCTCGGAGAGGCTCCCGGTCTCGTTGAGTTTCACAAGAGATCCGCCGAATCCACCAAACTCGAAGACAGTCACTGACGCGGGCGATACCACTACCCGCTGGAATAGGTCCAGGTGCATTCCGGTGTAATGCGCAATAGCCGACTTGATCGGGTCTGCATGCGAGACCACGACAATATTCTCTCCCGCGTGATTTGTAATCAACTCATCAAGAGCGGCGACCATGCGCGCCTGCATCTCCGCTATACCTTCACCATTGGGGAAGCGCGCACGCGATGGTGCCGTCTGAACAACCCTCCATAGATCTGTACGCGCCAGCTCCGCGATAGCACCGCCGGTCCAGTCGCCGTACTCGGCCTCGATTACACCATCAAGGGTCACTACCTCGAGATTGTGGTGCTCTGCAATTGCTTGGGCAGTCTGCTGAGTGCGCTCAATCGGGCTCGCAAATATTCGATCGATCCTTACAGGAGGTGCGAGACGAATACCGACAGCCTTCGCCTGGGCGCGCCCTTCGTCAGATAGATCGATCCCGGGCTTGCGCCCTGAGAGAAGCGGACCAGTCTGGGGAGTAACTGCATGGCGAACGAGCACGAGGCGCGTCGTCGGGGTTGAGTGCGCGGTCTTCTCGGAACTCTTACTCACTTCGGATTTGCTCACCGTCTAATCGTACCGGTGGAGCACGACAAAACCACATGCTCGCCCGCTCGGGATCTTTCAGGCTCCAATCATCAAAAGCCAGGTTGTATGAGGATTGTGGTGAGAAATACACGTAGCGTGTGCCATATGACCGATCAACCAATCAGCCTCAACCCAAATGGCCCCCCTGAGACCCGGCTCGCCCCTGAGGAGCCCGAGGCCTCAAATGCCCTTTCTCACGCACTCGCTGCACCGCCAGCCTCTCGTCGAGACCTCGTCTCAGATGTAGTAGCGCAGTGGCCACGCAACCTCGAGGCCTGGGCGACGCTCGGCGATCTAGCCCGTGACGATGTCGAGGCATACGCCTGCTATCGAGTCGGGTACCACCGCGGCCTTGACCGCCTGCGTCAATCGGGGTGGCGAGGCTCTGGATGGGTTCGCTGGAGCGAGCCTACAAACCGTGGATTTTTGCGGGCCGTAGACGGGCTGCGCCGCAGCGCTGGGGCCATTGGCGAGACGGACGAAGAGCAGCGGTGCGCTGAGTTCCTCATGCAATTAGACCCCGAATGGACTCGCCGAAGTATTTAGAGACGCGGTGTATCCTTCGGGACGCTAAAACAGCGATTCCCAAATCTGCTTGGCACAAACGTAACTAGGAGTTACATGAAGCGCGCACTGGTAACTGGAATCACTGGCCAAGACGGTAGACACCTATCCAAACTCCTAGTGGAGAACGGATATCAAGTCTTCGGACTCATTCGTGGTCAGGCCAACCCGAAGGCCGAGATGGTCTTAGAGGAGAACCCAGCCATTGAGATGATTGATGGCGACCTGCGCGATCTCTCATCCCTGATCGCTGCAGTAGAACAGGTTCAGCCAGATGAGGTCTACAACCTTGGTGCCATTTCTTTTGTGCAGCTCTCCTTTAAGCAAGCTGAACTTACTGCCGAGATCACAGGCCTAGGGGTCCTTCGAATGATCGAGGCGGTGCGCATCGTCGGCGGCACAGATAACAACCCGATTCGTTTCTACCAAGCGTCGTCATCTGAGATGTTTGGAAAGGTTCGTGAAACGCCTCAGACCGAGCGGACCCCCTTCCACCCGCGCTCACCATATGGAGTTGCGAAAGTCTTTGGGCACTACACGACAATGAACTATCGCGAGGCTTACGGAATGCATGCAAGTAGCGGCATTCTCTTCAACCACGAAGGACCACTTCGTGGACTTGAGTTTGTCACTCGAAAGATCACGAACTCTCTCGCACGCATCAAACTAGGACTCCAGAACGAGATCAGCCTTGGGAACCTCGAGGCAGCGCGTGACTGGGGATTTGCCGGCGACTACGTCGAGGCCATGTGGTTGATGCTCCAGCAAGAAGTCCCCGACGATTATGTGATCTCGACAGGAGAGATCCACACAATCCGCGAGTTCCTTGACCTTGCGTTCGAGATTGCTGGATACGACTCATGGGAACCATACGTGAGACATGACAATCGCTTTGACCGCCCTGCAGAGGTGGACCTCTTAATGGGTGACGCCACCAAGGCCAAAGAAGTACTTGGCTGGACCCCTAAAGTTGGTTTTCGCGAACTAGTAGAGATGATGTATGAGTCTGACCTCGCTAGCGAGAAAGAGAAGATGCGTCGAAATAGCTAAATATCTAGGCTAAATACTTCCGCTAGATACTTACGGTAAATATCTCGGCATACCGCGGAGCACGGCCTCTGCGTCCTCAACCATGCGGTGAAGAATATCTGCAGCAGGCTCGATTGAATTTATTGCGCCTACACCCTGTCCGGCCGGGTAGCACTCGCGATCTGGATCTACCCCTGGTGTTGACTCCTCAGCCCCTAGATGCATCCATCCGCCCTCCATCGCCTTAATCAACTGCGTTGGAAAAGGCGATAACTCCTCTGGGTGCTTCTCGAAGTGAGTCGTCATTGAGTTGCGAACAGCTCGCAGTGTCTTACCAGTAAACGCTTTACTGATTACGGTGTCGTCCTCTGCCGCGCGCAGCAGTGCTTCTTTGTAGCCGGGAGCACTGCGCGCCTCAGGCGTTGCAATGAAGCGAGTTCCGATCCAGACTCCCTCTGCTCCGAGTGCAAGCGCTGCAGCAAGCCCGCGACCATCAAAGATTCCTCCAGCCGCTACGACGGGTACACGTCCGTCGACAGCATCAACAATCTGGGGTATCAACGGGAAGGTTGCAACCTGACCAGTATGCCCACCTGCCTCGGTTCCCTGTGCAACAACAATGTCGCAGCCCGCCTCCACGGCGGCAATCGCGTGGCGAACCTTCCCGCACATCGAGAGCACCAACACATTCTTTTCATGGCAGAGTGCAATTACATCTCGAGGCACTCCGAGCCCGGCAGCGAAGACAGTTGCACCCTCTCGGATCAGTGTCTCGACATCCGAGAGGAGTCGGTCTGGCATGGCGGTAAGTAGATCCACACCAAACGGCTTATCGGTGAGTGCGCGAGCGGCGCGCATCTCCGTGACCATGTCCTCCCCGCTCATGGTGGAGGCCCCAAAAGTGCCATAGCCGCCGGCCTCTGATACTGCAGCCACAAGACGGTGGTAAGAGACTCCACCCATTCCTGCGAGCATCACTGGGTGCTCGACTCCGAGCATGTCAGTAAGTCTGGTCTTAAGCATTTGTTGCTCCTGTTCTCCGGCTCGCCACTGAGCCCTGTCAAGACGCTAACGTCAAGGGGTGACCGCGAGCCTGCCTGTAGTCGGAGTAATCATGGGGAGCGACTCAGACCTCCCTGTTATGCAGGGGGCTATTGAGGCCCTGACTGAGTTCGATATCGCTCATGAGGTGCGGATCGTCTCCGCCCACCGCACCCCGGATGTCATGTGGGACTATGCCAAACATGCAGCTGAGCGTGGCCTTCGGGTCATCATCGCTGGTGCCGGCGGCGCCGCTCACCTCCCTGGGATGACGGCATCCATGACGCCGCTCCCAGTCATCGGAGTACCCGTGCCATTAGCGAATTTCGATGGACTCGACTCGCTACTCTCAATTGTGCAGATGCCTTCGGGGGTACCAGTCGCTGCAGTAGCGGTTGGGAACTCGCGAAACGCTGGGCTGCTCGCAATCCGAATTCTTGCCTCCTCGGATCTCGACCTCCAACGACGGATGGAGAGCTACCAGGCAGGGCTTGCAGAGATGGTCAAGGCAAAAGACGCGAAGCTGCGCGATACCTGATGCGGCTAAGAGCAGTCGCTAAGGGCTTCTTCTAATAGTCGGCGCAAAAGCGCTCAGTTATTCCTGAGAAATAGCATCAAGAACATTTAACCGAGCTGCGCGTCGTGCCGGAAGAATAGCTGCTATCACTCCAGCAAGCCCTGCGAGAACCACAATCACTGCTAATCGATCGACTGGTGCAACAAAACCTGCCAACCCTTGATCGCGCAACGCAGTAACAAGCGCCCAGCCGAAGAAAACCGCTATCACTAATCCGAGTGCGGTCCCAAGCAATGCGATTATCACCGACTCCCAACGAATTGCAGAGCGAAGTTGGCGACGCGTCATGCCAACTGCTCTAAGAAGCCCTAATTCGTTGGTTCGCTCAACAATTGAGAGTCCAAGTGTGTTCGCTATACCGATTAGGGCAATTACAACGGCAAGTGCGAGTAGCGCGTAGATGAGATTAAGAATTTGGTCAACCTGCCCAGATCTGGTCGCCTTGAACTGCTCCTGATCAAGCAACTCTGCGGTTGGGTACTCCTTCAGTATCTTCTTAATGTCTCGCCCAACGACTCGGGGGTTCGCATCGTCCGCGACCTTTGCGTATACCTGACTATCAAGTTGCTGCGTGTAGTGGGCGTCGTATCCGGCGAGCGATATGAAGTAGTCCGAGAGTCCAGCCTGCTGCCCCATACCAAAGACCGCTGTAATTTTTAGAGTAGATGCTCCTTTTGGAAATTTTGCCGAGATTCTCTGACCAAGAACCCATCCCTCTTTCTTCATTCGATCTGAAGAGACTGCAACGTCGTTGATTCCAAGTTGTTTGAAGTCGCCACTCTCAGGTTTCACATCGAAGAGTTGCGTACTTGTTGCGGGGTCTGATGCAATAACAAATACGCCTTTACCCTGCAGTTCGGCTCCAGCGAATCGCAGTCCGCTTGAGGCACCTACTCCTGGAACCTCTTTGATCTTTTGGGCGAGATCGGGGCTAAACCCAGAGAGACTCGGCGGGCCTCCCCCCTTTGCAGCTACAACAAAGTCTGCAGTAAATGCAGAGTCGACCGCAGTTGCGATTGAGTTCTTGATAGATGCTGCGAAGATTGTTATGAATCCAACAAGGGCTACGCCAATCATCAGCGCAGCGGCGGTCGAGGCGGTGCGGCGCGGATTGCGTACTGCATTCTCGCGTGCGAGTACTCCGACCATACCTTTGAGTTTTGGTAGAGGAGCAGCGAGCACGCGACTCACGGGGCGAGCAATCACTGGGCCTAGAGCAGCCACACCGAGAAATACAACCAGCGCCCCGATACCTACAAAGAGTGTTGGGTTGCCAACATTACCGAATAGTCCATATAGAAGGGACCCGATCCCCACCGCAGTTATCACGACACCGATTGTTGATCGTCGCCCTAGTTGCTTCATCGGGTCTGACCCTGTGCTGCGCAGTGCCTGCATCGGAGATATGCGCGATGCCTTGCGCGATGGCAGAACGGATGCAGCGATTGTGACGAAAGTTCCAACGCCTAAACAGAGAATGATTGTGCGGGGTAGCACTTGAGTCGCCCCAGCAGGGATATCAATCCCCAGACCAGCCAACAGTGCCTTGAGTCCGGCAGCAAGCAAAATTCCGATCCCCAACCCGACGGCAGAGGCGAGTATCCCGACCAGTGCTGCCTCTGCAATTACAGACTTAACGATCTGACTACGCGATGCACCGATAGCGCGCATCAATCCGATCTCTCTAGTTCTCTGGGCAACGATGATCGAGAAGGTATTGAAGATGATGAACGAACCAACGAAGAGAGATATCAGTGCGAAAGCGAGTAGAGCAGTACTGAAGAAGGAGAGCTGCTGAGTGAACTGGTCCTGGTTCTCTTTCGTGAGGGCATCACCAGTAATCACCTCAACTTTGGGATCAGAGAGTGCGGCATCTATGCGGCGCACCATTTGTTCCTGGGAGACGCCATCCACCGCTGATATTGAGATGCCGTCGTACTGCCCTACCGCACCGCTTAAGCGCTGCGCCTCCTCAGAAGTGAATAGTGAGACGCTTGCCCCCGCTGGGGAGTCCGCCTCGCCGAAGGTGACAATGCCAGCGACTTTGAAATCCTCTGGAGCGCTCTGTGAAAGCACTTTCACTTTTGATCCGACGCGGAGATTACCTTTCTTCGCTGTGCCCCGATCAATAACAACCTCACCCGGAGCACTAGGCGAGTTGCCGGCGACGAGTCTGTACGCATTGAGACGGCCGGGGTTCCAGATGAACCCGAAACTTGGCGCCCCGCGACCTGGGTTGCCAATTGCCTCACCCTTCGCGTCTACAACCTGTGCATAGAACTGCAGGTCGCCCTCTGCTTGGGCAACCCCTTGCACGCCTCTCACTTGAGGGAGTAAGTCTGCACTGACGCGGTTGCGCTCCTCCCCGAATGCGCTGTCGACTACCTCGTTTGAACGCACGAATGCATCGGTACCATCATTAACAGAGGCGACAAGATCATCGAAGATGACCTGGATCGTGTCGGTAAGAACAAGCGTCCCAGCCATAAATGCGACACCAAGCAATACCGCTAGCCCGGTGAGCATGAAGCGTAATTTGTGGCCAAGTAGACCCTTGAGCGTGACTCTCCACACTTCTGGTCAGCCTCCGAGTTGCTTCATGCGGTCAAGGACAGTCGCGGAAGTTGGATTCATCAACTCTGCCTCGATACTCCCGTCGGCAAGAAATACCACGCGATCTGCATACGCAGCAGCCCCTGCATCGTGAGTAACCATCACAATCGTTTGGCCGAAGTTGTCTACCGCTGCGCGCATAAACGAGAGCACCTCGCTAGAGCTCCGCGAGTCGAGGTTTCCGGTTGGCTCATCAGCAAAAACAATCTCGGGCTTCGAGAGCAACGCTCGAGCTACCGCTACACGTTGCTGCTGGCCACCAGATAGTTCATTCGGGCGATGACCTAGGCGGTCTCCAAGTCCGACTGCCTTAACAACCTCGTCCTGCCAAGCAGGGTCGGCTTTGCGTCCACCGAGAGAAAGCGGGAGCGTCATATTCTCAAGCGCATTGAGGGTGGGGATGAGATTGAAAGATTGAAATACAAATCCGAGGCGATCACGCCGCACAAGTGTTAGGTCTTTATCTTTCAGCGAGCTCAACTCGATGTCGCCGATGAAAACCTCTCCACTTGTCACCGGGTCTAAGCCGGCGAGCACATGGAGAAGTGTTGACTTACCAGAGCCAGATGGGCCCATAATCGCGGTGAACATACCGGAGGCAAACTCAACATTGATCGAATCAAGTGCACGTACCTCTGCATCTCCTGATCCGTAAATTTTGGAGGCGGCGACAGCGCGAGCAGCCGATGTTTTCGTAACGGTGTTCATCGGGAAAGACTCCTAGTAGGGGGGGAGCCCCATTCTACGACTCTGGCAATTGATCTACCGATGCGGGGAGTCGATCAACGTGAGGAACCGCTGGAGTTCCGTGGCCTCGTAGCCAAAGAAACCAGAGAATCCCGCCTATACAGACGACAAGGCTCACCCATGCATTAAGCCTGAGGGGTCCAATCACATGCGCCTTATCCGTGCGCATGTTCTCGAAAACGAATCGACCAGCCGTATAGAGGATGAGATAGAGGGCAAGTACCTGCCCTTTCATCAATCTGAATCTCCGCTCGATTACTAATAGCGCCACAAAGACCCCAAGACACCAGAGGGATTCGTAGAGAAAAGTGGGGTGGAAAGTAGCGGTATTCGCGTATTGCGCTGGTCGATGCGCCGAGTCGATCTCGACTGCCCAAGGAAGGTTGCTTGGCTTCCCGAAAAGTTCTTGGTTCGCCCAGTTCCCCCAACGCCCTATTGCCTGGGCGAGAACGAGTCCCGGAGCAATGGAGTCAACGAGGTCCCCTAAATCCAACTTACGTTTTCGCGCAAGTAGAACTACCACGACGGCGCCCCCGATTACCGCGCCCCAGATCGACAAGCCCCCTTGCCAAATTTTAAAAGCGTCGAACCAGTGACCTGTAAAGAGTTGATAATCACTAGCAACGTGATACGCGCGAGCTCCAACGACTCCACCGATGATGATCCAGATAACAAGATCGCCGAATTCCTTGGCCTCGTGACCACGATTGACCCAGCGATTCTCGGAGATGCGCGCGGCAACAAGTACCGCAATAGCGAGAATTAACCCGTAGAGATGCAGGGGTAGAGGACCAAGATGAATAACGCTGTTTGAGGGGCTAGGAATTGACCCCAAATGAACCAAGGTTGTGATCACAGCTTCATCGTAGAGGGTGCGGTATTAGAGCGTAGGACAGACTCCACGCTGAGCAGAATTAACGCCCTATTCCACGGCCCTTCATGCGCTGTGAAATTAAGTCACGCCTGGCCTTCACCTCGGCATAGGTCAAGGTATCGATCTGTTCATCGATCCCCATTGAGCCTCTCACCGAGTCCATATTAATCTCGAGATGCTCATTAGGGTCGAGACCTAACTCTGCGGCAAGGCGCTCGCCGTGGTGCTCTTGAAAATAGGTGAATACGTGCATGATCTCGCCGAGTATGTCGAGGTCAGGAGCGAGTGTTGCGGTAGCTCCATCTAGGAACACCATGTTCTTCACGAAGAGCATTAACTCCTTAGGAACTCGCGCTCCATAACCAAGCAGTTTCTTCGTTAAGTCACGTAACTCAGATGTCAATTCATCTGCATTCATGCGAGTTGGGTCTTTGACCGGACCATCGAGCCCAAGGTCTGCAATAACCGCATCTAAATCTGTATCCATCGGGAATGCTCCCAAGTCGCGCAGGCCCTCTAACTGCCCTCGCAGATCCCCAAGCGAGCCACCAAGGAGGAGACGGAGCAGAGCGGATCGCTTGGCGTCGCTCAAACGTCCAGTTATCCCGAAATCAAGAAGCGCTGTGCGCCCGTCTGGAAGTACAAAGAGATTCCCACCATGAAGATCTCCATGAAATACCCCATATAGAAGCGCTCCCTCAAGGAAGGAGATCAACCCGGCGCGCAGTAGAGCAGAGGTGTCTATCCCTGCTGCGACCATGCCCTCAACATCGTCATACGAGAATCCGGAGAGACGCTCCATCACCATTACGCGTCGGGTGACAAGCGTCGGGTGCGGGCGCGGAACGATGATCGCACTTTGCTTAGTTCGAGCAAGGATCGCTGCAACATCGAGCATGTTCGATGCCTCAAGTCGAAAATCAAGCTCCTCAAGAACCGTCTCCGCAAATAGCTCTACTAGCGCAGGCGGGTTTGCAAGAGCCGCTACTGGAATCCTCCCTACAAAGAATGGCGCAAGCCAAGAGAGTGTGGCGATGTCTTTACGTACTAATTCTTGAACGCGCGGGCGCTGTACCTTGACAACTACCTCTTCGCCGGTGCGCAGGCGCGCTGCATGCACCTGTGCAATCGATGCAGCGGCGAGTGGCGTTTGATCGAAGTACTCAAAGACGGCTGAGATTGGTCTCCCGAGTTCTGCCTCTACAACGGTTCGAACATCATCGAATGACTCGGCCGGTACACGGTCTCGCAATAAGCGAAACTGTGCAACTAATTCCTCGGGGAAGAGGCCCTCACCACCAGAGATGATCTGGCCAAGTTTTACGAACGTTGATCCAAGTCGCTCAAAGGATTTTCGCAAGCCCTCTGAGAGCTGCGCCTTTGAGCGCTCTTTACCTCTATCAAAAAGGTACCAGCGAAGAAGCACGAGACCGATAGACCCAACAACTTTAAGGAATCGGCCGATAGGTGGAGTCCGTGGTCGCTTTAAAGCAATTGGGATCTCTCGGGCGACGCCCCTTCGCAAGGCCTCAATTCCGGATAGCCAACTGATATTGGCCGGCTCAATAATCCACGGGGCAGCCTCACTAAACGCACCAATGCTTAAGTCTGCGGGATTGGAGTCAGGGCCTTGATTCACACTCTTAACCGTAGGCTTCGGATCAATGGTTGAACGAAGCGCGCTATCGGAGGCTTTTGGGTCATCCGGCACAGATCAGCAGGCAGCATTCAGAGGCGGCATTCAGGAGCAGCGTTCAGAAAGAGCGATCGAGAGATCACCCGTAGGCGCGACATCCCCAGCCGCTTAGCCCAAACGCATCATGAACTCTTTCAGCGACGACGATCTGCTCCGCGCGAGTAGCTGAGCCTGCGTTAGCCGCAAACTCCTCGCCACCAAATCTCTCCCATGTGCCGTTATAGAACCCAACGCCACCTGAATAACGCGGTCCGCTCATAGACCAATTCCCCTCGGTCTCGCAGTACGCGATTCCATCCCAGTCGACGCCGGTTCGCCCGGCAGTGCCCATGAGAGCGGCGTAGGCCTTCTGCTGGCGCCATTGGGACTGCTCATCTGCTAATCGAGACGCCGCAGCCGCTATTACCGAATTGGCTAGCGCGGCGTCTTTAGCGGCGAGCGCCTCGGCAATTGCAGAGGCAGTAACTGGAGGTGACACGAGCCGAACCTTGGGAGACTTATTCCCTGAGTCGGAGGTGAGTTCAGCAGCGGCGGTCGCTGTGCCAAGAACTCCGGTGAGAAGTAGGCCGGAGGCGATGAGCGCAGTTGCGCCTCGGCGATGTGGGGCGGCTAGGCGCAGGCCGTGATGGCGGGCGTTGCCGATCCCGGTGCTCTGTGAAATACGAGCAACGATCTTGTGAAAAAGTGAACTTGGAACTGAACTGACATCGGCGGCGGTCGGCCGCACCTCGTGACGGGCATCAAGACTTATCTTGATAACGCCGTTCCTCGCTAAGCGGGGCTGCATACTTTTATTGGCTCCTCTCGGCACCGCCGCTCGGCGATGAACCGCATTCCCCTCCGAGACCCATGGGCGCG
>CALQAT020000047.1:0-12385 GCA_943328625.2 Bordetella parapertussis
GCCATAGGAAGATCGAGGCCGCTCTCGACGATCGTTGTGCAGACCAAGACATCTGACTTCCGATCCGCAAAATCAATGACCGTTCTCTCGAGTAAACCCTCATCCATCTGACCATGGGCAATTACAACGCGCGCCTCTGGCACTAGCTCACGAATTTGTTCCGCTACGTGGTCAATATCCTGCACGCGGTTATGTACGTAGAAGACCTGCCCCTCTCGCAGGAGCTCGCGTCGAATCGCCTCAGAGACAGCCCGCTCGTCGTACTCACCTACATAGGTGAGAATCGGTTGACGCTCCTCTGGCGGCGTCTGCACCAATGAGAGGTCTCGAATTCCAGTGAGGCTCATCTCTAACGTGCGTGGAATCGGAGTCGCCGAGAGAGTAAGAACATCAACATGGGCACGTAGGTGTTTGATTTTCTCTTTATGCTCGACTCCGAATCGCTGCTCCTCATCAATAATGAGAAGCCCTAGGTCCTTGAATGCAAGATCCTCGGAGAGAAGGCGATGGGTACCGATGACGATATCGACCTGCCCTGTAGTCACTCCCTCAACAACGACATTCTGCTCCTTTGTCGTTAGGAACCGAGAGAGCACCTCGACACGTACTGGAAATCCGGAGAAGCGTTCACGAAAAGTCTCACCATGTTGATTCGCAAGCAGCGTTGTAGGGACCAATACCCCGACCTGCTTACCTTCCTGCACCGCTTTAAAAGCTGCGCGGATAGCGATCTCGGTCTTGCCGTAACCAACGTCGCCACAGACAAGTCGATCCATTGGAGTTGAGCGCTCCATATCTTCTTTAACCTCGATAATGGCCTGCATTTGATCCGGCGTCTCTTCATATGGGAAGGCATCCTCCATCTCGCGCTGCCACGGCGTATCAGGCCCAAACGCATGCCCTGGTGTAGCCAGGCGGGTTCGGTAAAGCGTCACGAGTTCAGCAGCGATTGCGGCTACTGCGTTACGAACTTTGCTCCGAGTTTTCTGCCACTCGGCGCCACCCATTCGAGAGAGGGATGGGCTATCGCCACCGGTATATCTGCGCACTGTTGAGATCTGATCAGTCGGGACATATAAGCGATCACTACCTCGATAAGCAAGCATGAGGTAGTCGCGCTCCACTCCACCAATGGAGCGCTTCCCCATGCCCTCAAAACGCCCAACGCCATGCACCTGATGCACTACATAATCGCCGACCTTTAGATCGTCGTAGTAATCAGCGGAGCGGCGAGCACCTCTAGCTTTGCGGTGGACGCGTCTCCTCCCAGATAGATCCGCCTCTGCAATGAGCGCAATGCCCGACGCTACAGAGACAACACCTCGCTCTATCGGTGCAACAACTACACTCACCGCACCCGCCGTGACGAGAGGGATCTCCAAGTAAGGAGCATCGATGTTCTCGTTAGTGAGGACCTCAGATAGGCGTCGCGCGCTCGCTGGGCCCTCAGCCGCAACAACAACGCGCACGCCAGAGGTGCGAAGCTGGCGGACCCGGTCTGCCAGAGCCTCAGCGTCACCGACTACCGGATCAAAAGCAGAGGCCGCAAAATGTGGAGTCTCAGGGCGGTCTGGGCTTCCGAGAATATTTGTGACCATCGCGTTACTGCTACTCAGAAGCCGGTCAAAGTTCAGGGTAAGGCGCGCGAGCGCATCGGGCTCTGCACCCCATGTCCCTGCAAGCACCCCGGCGAGGGCATCCTCGTCGGCTAACAGATCACCTGCTCGATCACGGAGTCTTCGTGGCTCAAGCAAAAGCACCTGCGAGCGAGCGGGCAATAGATCGGTAAGCAGATGCTCATCACCCGAGAGCCACGGCAGCCACGACTCCATCCCGTCGAAGGTCTGACCCTCAGAGAGTCTCTCCCACTGCTCGCGACCCCAAGGTGCTTCACTAATAAGAAGTCGTGCGCGTTCTCTGACCTCGGGGGTAGGTAGCAGCTCTCTTGCGGGGAAGATCGTGACCGTCTCTAGCTCGCGCGTTGAGCGCTGATCTGTAACAGAGAATCCAGATAGGCGCTCAACCTCATCACCCCAGAGATCAATGCGAACCGGATGATCAGCGGTTGATGGATAAACGTCAACGATCGATCCGCGGACCGCGACCTCGCCGCGCGCCTCAACCTGATACTCGCGTCGATAACCGGCTTCTACAAGGCTCTGAACAAGCGCATCGCGATCTACATGTTCGCCAGCGCTCAAGATGATGGGCTCTACATCCTCTACGTGAGGACCCAGCCTCTGCACGAGAGCGCGCACCGGAGCAACAATTACAGAGAGCGTTGTATCGTCAGTGCGTAGGCGCCACATAACACGAAGCCTTCGCCCCATCGTCTCAAGATTCGGCGAGACCCTCTCGAACGGCAGCGTCTCCCATGCTGGGAACAACTCAACCGCCTCAGCACCGAGCAACGGAATTAGGTCACCCGCTATGCGCTCGGCCTCAGCGGCGGTAGGCGCTGCAACTAGGAGAGGGCGCCTACCCGTCAGCCGATTCAATGCAGCGATGAAGAGTGGGCGCGCTACATCCGGGACGGAGACCAACTCCGCCACAGCCGCAGCGGCAATAACTGCGGGGTCTTCAAAGAGGAGCGCTGGGAGAGCGTGTAGAGGGGGCGTCGGCACGAGGGGTCTTAGTTGAATCGGTTCATCGCGGCCTCGACGCCATCTGAGACAATTGCCTCAACAGCATCTGCAGCGAGTTCAAGGGTCACGTCAATTTCTTTGCGATCGCGCTTCGAGAATCGATCCAAGACGTGGTCTGCACCCTGAGCGCTACTAGTTGGCTTACCAACTCCGATGCGCACCCGGAGGAAGGCATCAGAGTGCAGATGCGACTTAATGGAGCGCAGCCCATTGTGCCCAGCGAGGCCACCACCCTCTTTGATGCGCAGCGCCGCCACCGGAAGATCGAGCTCATCGTGAAGGATGATTATTTGCTCTGTAGCCACGCCGTAGCGGTGAGCCAGGAGGCGAACAGCATCTCCGGAGTCGTTCATGTACGTCTGTGGAATTGCCATCGCTACTCTCAAGTCGCCAACACGAACTTCGTCTACGAAGGCACGCTCTTTACCTTTGCGCAATTTTGCAGAGTGACGCTTGGCGAGAATCTCAATAACATCTGTGCCTACGTTGTGGCGCGTACGAGCATATTCATCGCCTGGATTTCCTAGACCAACTACCAAGTAGTCGGCCGGGGTACCCCTCCGCGCCGCATCAGGAGAGCGCCGCGGCATTGACTAGGCCTCGGCGGACTCTGCGCCCTCGGCACCCTCTGCACCCTCGGCACCCTCGCCATCAGTCAAACCACGAGGAACCGCTACCTGGACAACAAGTGCGTCACCGGGGAGCGCTATCACGACGCCCTCACTGACTGGAATGTCGGCGACGTGAATCTGGTCACCTAGCTCAAGGCCAGAGATGTCGATGTCAATTGACGAAGGAATCTTGTCGGGCTTTGCGGAGACAGTAACTGTGAAGAGCTGCTGCTCAAGTTTTCCGCCCTGCTTGGTTCCCGGCGCTTCGCCGACCAAGTGCAGAGGCACCTCAGCAGATACCGCGGTATCACGACGGACGCGAATGAAGTCAACATGCTGAAGGATGCCTCGCGTTGCGTGGCGCTGAATCTGACGAGCAAGCGCAAGAACCTCTTCGCCCTCAACACTCAGGGAGATGAGGCTGTTGACTCCAGTATCCGAGTGGAGAATGCGATCGAGTTCGCGAGCCGAGACGGAGATGGTCACCGTATCCGCACCGAGCCCATAGATAACTGCAGGTACATCACCTACATTGCGCATGCGGCCGGCCGGGCCGGAGCCGCGTGAGGTTCGATTTGTTGCGAGAAGAGTTGCGTCAGTCATGGCGCTATGCGTCCTTAAAGTGTTTGTGGGGTGCCTATTGTGGCCCGCCGAGTAGGCGTTCAGCCAAACGGAGAGGATTTAGCCCATAAATTCGGGCTTCGCAAGGCTACCCGAAGCCGGGCTAAGGGTGTTAAACGTTGTCTCCGCGGAAGAGTTCACTCACCGAGGTGTCCTCAAATACAGCATCAAGGGCATCGGCGATGATTGTGGCGATCGAGAGAACCGTCAGTCGGTCGAAGCGCTTCTCCTCCGGTATCGGGATTGTATTCGTCACAACTACCTCCTCAACCGGGGCCGCCTTGAGCCTCTCAATCGCTGGCCCAGAGAGGAGACCGTGGGTAGCAAGAACACGCACAGATGCAGCGCCACGCTCTTTTAAGAGTCCAGCAGCCGCGGCCACGGTACCTGCAGTATCGATCATGTCGTCGACAAGCACACAGTGGCGCCCAGCAACCTCACCGACAACCTCATTGGCGACAGCAATGTTGTGGGTCCCCTTTGGGCGTCGCTTGTCAATAAACGCAAGCTCAGCTGCAATGTCGTACTCAGCAAGGTAGTTGGAGAAGCGGCGAACCAATTTTCCTCCGCCAGCGTCTGGAGATACGACGGTTACCTCTTCGCCGGGGGTAATTCCCTTTGCAAAATACTCAGCAAGAAGCGGAACAGCAGTGAGGTGATCAACCGGCATATCAAAGAAGCCTTGAATCTGACCTGTGTGGAGGTCAACGGATACGACGCGGTCTGCTCCAGCAACAGTGATGAGATCTGCAATCAGTCGAGCGGTAATTGGTTCGCGCCCCTCGGCCTTGCGATCCTGACGCGCATAACCATAGAAGGGAGTCACCGCTGTAATGCGTTTTGCCGATGCACGCTTTGCGGCATCGATCATGATCAGCATCTCCATGACGCGCTCATTGATTGGCTCGCAGTGGCTCTGAATAATAAAGACATCTGAGCCTCTAATGCTCTCGCCATAGCGGCAGTAGATCTCGCCGTTAGCAAATGTCGAGAGGACCACCTCTCCTAGCGGAACATCGAGCGCAGCCGATATTTCATTGCTGAGCTCAGCATTGCCTCGCCCTGCGAAGAGTTGAAGCCGTTTAGTAGGTACGAGTTCCATTTCAGGATCCTTCCTCGAGCCGGTCGGCCCAACCTTCATCTATCTCGGCAGGAACACCCTTAGCGAGCGCTCCTGGTGGGACATCGCGTGTAACAACTGATCCAGCGGCGGTATACGCACCGTCGCCAATACTTACTGGTGCACGCAGAACCGTATTGGATCCGATGCGAACATCCGCTCCAATAACGCTCTGATGCTTCATCTTGCCGTCATAGTTCGCAGTGATGGTCCCCGCTCCGATATTGGAGCGAGCACCTATTTTTGCATCCCCGATATATGCAAGATGAGGGATCTTCGCACCCTCGTCGACCTCAACGTTCTTTAGCTCCACATAAGTACCAACATGGACCCCTGCTGCAAGTCTGGTCCCTGGCCGTAACGACGCGTAGGGGCCCACAGTGCAGTCGGGGCCGATCTCAGCGTCGCGAGCATTCGTGCTCTGCACAACTGAGCGCTCACCCACTTGAGTATTGATGAGTCGAGAATTAGGCCCAATGATTGCGCCGGAACCAACTCTTGTATCGCCCTCAAGAATGGTTCCCGGGAGGAGTCGAACATCGGCTTCGAGAGTGACGCTTGCATCTATATATGTTGCACTCGGATCGACCATCGTCACCCCCTCACGCATCCATCGAGTGTTGATACGTTCGCGCAGCACTCGCTCTGCAGCGCTCAGTTGGACTCGATCATTTACACCCATGCACTCAAGATGGTCATCAGCGGTCAAGGCAGAGACGCTATGCCCCGCCTCCCTAAGGACTCCGATTACGTCGGTGAGGTAATACTCGCCCTGTGCATTTGTCGCGGTTAAGCGGCGGAGCGCTGGAGCAAGGAGGCTGCGCTTGAAGCAATAAATAGCAGGGTTAACCTCCGTGATTGCTAGCTCGCTCTCGTCGGCATCAGACTGCTCCACGATACGTGCTACTAGTCCTCTTGCATCACGAACAATGCGCCCGTATCCAGTCGGGTCCTCTAGATGCATTGTAAGCAGTGTCGCCGCAGCATCGCTCTCGCGATGTAGAAGCACTAGTTCCTTAATCGTCTCCGTGCGAAGTAGTGGAACGTCGGCGACGAGAACAACTACATCATCTTCATCGATCCCTGCATCCTGAGAGAATGCGCTAAGCGCCACGGCGGTAGCGTCACCGGTACCGCGTTGCACAGGCTGCTCAACGAAGTCGACCGGCGTTGACGTGCTAATCGCATCCTGAAGAGTCGTCGTTACACGCTCGGCGCCATGCCCAACCACCACTACGACACGATCGATATGCATCTCGTCAGTACTTAACGCTGTCAACGCATCTACGAGATGCGCGAGCATGGGGCGCCCGGCGAGAGGGTGCAGAACCTTTGGGGTCTCAGAGCGCATACGCGTTCCTTCGCCCGCTGCGAGCACGATTGCGGCCAGAGGCCGTTTTACCGCCATCTCTGCTCGCTCCTCCATCTCATCATTCTGGTTGCTGGATTATCCACTGATCAGCGCTTTAGATATTTGGCCTGAATATTCGGTCTCGCTGGCACTCGCTTTGTTACTCGCCTATCACGATCTTGGCATACCGCCTAGATAGCAGTATGCCCTTGATAGCGGGCTCGGGGGCAGGGTTTCGAACCCCGACCTGGGACTTCAAAGGACCCCGTGCTGCCGTTACACCACCCCCGACGGACGCTGATCCCGTGAGACTACCCGCCAAGCCCTTCCGAACCGTGGGTGTGCGCGATGTGACACCCGGAGCATCTTGCGGGTATGTTTCCGATCCTCATGGGTTCACTAATTAAAAAGCGCCGCAAGCGCATGCGTAAAAAGAAGCACAAGAAACTGTTGAAGAAGACGCGTTGGGCGCGTCGCCAGCAGGGTCGCTAGCCAAACCCAGTCTCCATTTTATCTATGTCATCGACCGCTCCTGTGGGGCGGTCGATACGCGTCCGGACCAGGCGCTGCATCCTTTCATGGCTCGAATTTGGGCCGCTGCAGCAGCGGATACCCCAGCATCAGGCATCGCCACTGCGTAGGACGAGCCGCTTCCAGCAAGAATTGCGGGGCGCCCACATACCGCCTCCACCATCATCCTGAACTCCAATAGATCTGGAGCCACCTTCTCGGCCGCGGGCTCTAGGTCATTACGCCACTCCCCGCCCCAGATGCTGGCCCATAACCCTGGAGGCTCAATCACCCGATGCGAGATGGGGCCACCCATCTCGTCCCATGCTCGGTATACCGCTGGCGTGGAGCATTGAAATGGCGCAGCGGCTATCAAAAGCGAGAGGTCCCCGGGTGAGGCAAGTGGAGTCACGATCTCTCCTATCCCCTCCATTCGGTTCACGCCTCCACGAAGACAGACCAGGACATCCGCACCGAGGCTCAGCGCTACTTCTTCAGCACGGGCATCCGAGACTCCATATTGCAAGGAGAGCGCGCGTATGACTGCCGCCGCATCGGAAGAGCCACCACCAAGCCCTGCACCCGATGGAATATTTTTCTCTATATCAATCGAGAGGGATTTGAGTTCCGGGAGGAGTGCGCGAGCGGCTCGCACTGCCAGGTTTGAATCGTCCGAGGGAACCCCTCCACTCATCGGTCCATGGACGCTGCATGAGATCCCTGTTCCTCTCTCATCCAACGTAACGACATCACTCGGGGCATCTACCTCCACAACCAATGCATCAAGTGAGTGGTAGCCATCCGGCAGGACGCCAGTCACATGCAGAGCAAGAGTGAGTTTTACATTTGCCCTCATACCTCGGCAGCCCTTGCTAATGCAGCCCATGACCCAAGTTCGATCGTCTCAGCACGCGCAGCAGGATCAATCCCGGCTGCCTCCAACAACTCAAGAGTCCGATCGCCGAACAAAGGAACGAGAGCTCTACGAAGCATCTTTCGCCTCTGCGCAAAGCCCGCCTGAATGATTCCAAACAGGGCTTCACGCGATGAAACATCAACCACTGGTTGGGGATGCCGGTCAATCCGCACAAGAGCAGAGTCAACCTTGGGAGGCGGTAGGAATACAGAGGGTGCAACAGTGCCCACCATCCGAGCTACACCATGAAACGCAATCTTGACAGTCACCGCTCCATATTCACGCCCACCAACCTTGGCAGCCATCCGCTCTCCAACTTCGCGCTGCACCATCACAAGAAGGCGCGTCACATTGGGGGCCTCGTTTAGGAGTCGCATAACAATCGGCGTCGCCACGTTGTAGGGAAGATTCGATACACAAATAACCGGAGACTCGCCGCTAATGGCAGCGAGGTCTGCAGTCATCGCATCTCCATGAACCACATTGACGCGATCAGCCATCCCCGTGGACTCGAGTACCGCGTCGAGTAACGGCAGAACATGTCGGTCGAGTTCAAGTGCAGTAATGCTTGCATCTGCCTCGAGCAACGCGGCGGTCAGTGAACCAACCCCGGGCCCGATCTCTAATACACGCGCACCTGGCTCAAGGTCCGCGAGTCTGACAATCCTGCGGGCGGTATTGGGATCTGCCAAGAAATGCTGACCTAGGGCTCTACTCGGCGCGGCACCATGCTCTGCGAGTAGCGCCCTAATAGAGGTAGCGGTTGGGAGAATCACGCCCTGAATAGTCGCAGGCTTGATGCCCCTCGACGCGGATTACTGGCCTGATTACTGGCCTGACTAATGGCATAACTATTGGGCTCACGAATGGAGTCGATACTTTTGTAGTGAATACTTTTGTAGTGAATACTTTTGGAGTGAATCTCTGGCTGGCCTACCACTCGATGCGAACTGGAATTACTCCCTGAGAAAGGGGCGCTATTCGAGCGAAAGTATCTAGCGACATATCGATGATGCGACCAGTTGCGAACGGGCCCCGATCTCTAATTGTGCAGGTAGTACTTGCACCCGAATTGAGATTGATGATCCTCACCACAGTCCCAAAGGGCAATGATTTATGTGCGCACGAAGAGGAGGTAAAAGCGTAATGAGTTCCTTGACCAGACTCGCTGCGACTAGTTCCCTGGACTGCGGGAGTGCCAGCCCCCGAGGCAGCACTGCGCCTTACACTTCGAGTCCCGACCGCCACGATGCGCGGGACGGGCGCTACTACAACCTCTGTTCGGATCGCTTGGCGAGAAGTCTCGACACCGTCACGAAGAGCGACTCTGTAGACGACGCGATTCTGCCCATTTGTTCCCGGACGGATCACGCGCTTCGCCCCAACATCTAAGGATGAATCATTCCTACGCTCCTCGCCCGCAGGTACTGCAACGAGTACTGCTCGCTCGCCCTGCGACAGGCGCGTTACTTGGATCGTGAGGCCCTTGGCCACAGCCGAACCCACCGGCGGAGTTACTTCATCGTTCACGCCAATCGCTACCCCGCTAGCAAAAAGGGCCTCGCCGACCGTGAGATTCGTAGTGGTGAGAGTGCGCGAAGATCCATCTGCCAGAACAGTAATTGAGCGCGGGGTTCGCAGGGTCACAGCGGCTCCGGCCGAGAGCCGCTTAGGAGCGGAGGTAACCACCGCATCGCCTAAGGCAAGCTCTCTGCTTAATGCCTCTGCTGATTTCCGAGTTGTCTGAACTCTGCTAGTGGTGCCATCAAAATCGAGAATGACAGGGAAAGACCTGAGAACTCGAACATTGGTCTCATCTGTCAACGGAGTCGAGGCGCTAGGTAGAACGCGGTCGTGCTTACCGAGCTCGACATTAGCGGCAGTAAGTGCATCTGAGACGCTGCGCCCACGTGTCTCGATGGTGCTCACTGATCCATCTACAGATACCGCCACGTAGCGAACTGGTGGCGTGGTTCCGAAGATGCGGGCCCCCACTAGCGCTACCAAAAGCAAAACGACCACGAAGGCTAAAGAACGATAAGCATGACGAATTCGCAGGCGACGTTTTGCAAGAGCTGAGTAAGACTTAGCGCTGCCTTCCAAGACTCGGGACGAGGAGTCTGCATCCTTGAGGTGCTCAACATTTGAACCGCTCTTTATACCGCTCTTTAATCCGGCGGCTGAGGTGCTCGCTCCCTCGAATACGCGAGCCGGGGCGAAGCCCACAAGCTCAGGGTTAGCGACCGCTAGATCGAACTCCACACCAGAGGTGGACCAAAAATCGGACTCGATAAGGTCCGATGCCTCGGCCAATGCAGCTAGAGCACTCGGACGCCCAAGCTCTATTACGTCTAGCCCTCGCGAGAACTGAACCTCTAGCGAATCAGTGCTCACCTCAGCCTGCACTAACGCGTAGATCGCCTCGCTCCGAGCGATCGCATCGGTGACATCGAGAATCGGTAGCCACGCCCCAGGCTCAGGTGCCTCAACGCGCGCGGGTGATGGCCGAACGGATCGCAAGGCATAACGACGCGCCCGCGATTCGTGGTTCGTAGAGCCTGCTCGGGCACCCGCCCGAGTGGAGTTATCGCGGATTGGTCGGCCCTTTCGAGAGCAGAGGCCCCAGCGACTTGAAGGGGCCACCCCGCACCGACCAAGCGGCCGATTAGGGGACGCTTGACCGTACCGACCCACGCCCTACAGGGTCAATCTGTAATACAGATAATGGGAAATTTGAGGCAGAGGCGCAGGTCCCGCCTCAGTTTTTCCTCAATGCCCAAGTAAGCGTTTTGTGGTTGCGGTCGTCACCGAAGCCACCTCTTCGACCTCGCGCCCCATCGCCGCGGCGAGTGCCGCTCCAACAAATGACACATAGAGCGGCTCGTTTGGTCTTCCGCGGTGAGGCACCGGAGCGAGGTAAGGCGCGTCCGTCTCAACAAGCGCGCGCTCAAGGGGAGTAATCGCAGCCGCTGCGCGAAGGTCGTCGGCATTCTTAAAAGTAATGATCCCGCTAAAGGAGAGGTAGCAGCCAAGGGCGAGGGCTCGCTCTGCTTCTTCGGGCCCACCGGTGAAGCAATGAAAGATTGTCTTCTCCGGGACACCCTCGGTCTCAAGCACTCGGAATGTGTCATCCCATGCGTCGCGGGAGTGAATCACAAGACTCTTCCCAAGGGATTTGGCGAGGGAGACTTGCCATCTAAATGCCTCCTCCTGCTCCGCGTGTGAGGAGTGCTCGTAGAAGAGGTCAAAGCCAGCCTCTCCGATTCCCACTACCTCGGGGTGGCGAGAGAGTTCATCGAGTTGCTCCAACTCCTTGCGCAGGTTCACCGCATCGTGGGGGTGCAGCCCAACCGTTGCAGTTACATCTAAATGGGCTGTTGCAAGTTCGACACATGCCTGGGACGTAGCGAGGTCGGTCCCGACGCATACGAATAGTTCGATACCTGCTGCGCGTGCTCTCTCGAGCGCTACCTCTGCGCCCTCTTCTATTGAGAAAAGGTGAACGTGGCTATCAGCCCATCGCAGGTCGTTACTCACTCGAACCCCCTCACTCGAACCCAGTCACTCGAACCCCTTGTCACTAGCCTGGTACGTCGAGTCGAGGAAAGAGTGCTGCGCCCTTCACGAGGGAGTTCCCTGCCGTGGACGCGCTACCCCACACGACGTCGGTAGGTAGTCGCGCCTCTGTTGGTGATCCCGGTAATCCAAGTCGGCTCCAGAGTTCGCTCGACGCTCGCGGAAGAACCGGCGATGACAGAATCGCGATGATACGCAGTGCTTCTAGGCAGTCGCCGATCACGGCAGACGTCGCTTCAGCATCCCCAGCTTTGCTAAGTGCCCATGGCTGACGGTCTTCTATATAAGCGTTTGTAGCCCCTATGAACTCCCAAACAGCAGTGAAGCCAGATGAGAAGTTAAGCGACTCCATAGCCGTCTCGAGTCTCTCAAGGGCCTGCACCGATGCCGCGGCCAATGGACCGTTCTCACGAGATGAGGGCGTAGCGGCGTCGCAGTAGGAGACCGCCATATTGAGTACACGGCTCGCCAAGTTTCCAAAGTTATTCGCAAGGTCAGCGTTGTAGCGCGTCACCATCTGCTCAAACGAGAAATCGCCGTCGGGGCCAAAATGCTGATCGACTAGAAAGTGATACCTAAATCCATCGGAGCCAAAGGTCTCAACAAGATCAGCGGGTGCAATCTGGTTCAAGCGCGTCTTGCTCATGCGCTCGCCGCCAACCATAAGAAACCCGTGAGCGAATACATGCTTAGGAGGCTCAAGCCCCGCTGCCATCAACATCGCTGGCCAGAACACGGCATGAAATCTCAGAATGTCTTTGCCGATTAGGTGGTAATCCGCTGGCCAGACCTCAGCGAAACGATCAGGATCAGCACTAAAACCAACCGCGGTACAGTAATTAAAGAGCGCATCAAACCATACGTAGGTGACATGGTTCTCGTCCCAGGGAAGTGGAATTCCCCAAGTAATTGAGGTACGGCTCATCGAGAAATCGCGCAGTCCCTGCTTTATGAAACCGAGGACTTCGTTGCGACGAGACTCAGGCGCAACTGCCTCTGGGTGCTCTGCGTAGTAGTCAAGCAACCTCTGCTCAA
>CALQAT020000048.1:0-12229 GCA_943328625.2 Bordetella parapertussis
CACCGTAAGCACCGGCTCAACACAGCAGGCCACAAAAGATGTGAAGGTCTCTAACGCAGTTGTTTACGGAGTTGTACTCGATACTGCAGACTCCGATGTCGTGGCACCAACCGCCTACGCCTCCGCTTCTGGGGGCCAGGTCGCACGAGCCACAGACCCAAGTGGTCTTCGAGGCATCTTTACTAAAATCGGCAGCGAGTTGGCCTCGCAGTACCAGATCAGTTTTATCTCCACCGGTAAAGGTTCAACCGGTTTCACGGTTCGTGTCGCTACCCCTGAGGGCACGAAATCAGGAACCATTCGCCTGACCCTCCCTGCATCACCAACCGATGCAGGTGCAGAGGAGGCGTTGCCGAATCCAACCACCCCATCGGGTAACACCAGCAAATCAGGGGGAGCAGGCTCATCTCCCCTGCTTCTCATCCTTGGCCTTGTCGCGATCATGGGTGCAGTTGGAGTTGGGGCATTTGCTTTTCTCTCAAGTAGCGCCCCTGAGAGCCAGCTTGCTGGGAACAAAAATTCGAGCGGTTCTTCGCCAACGATGCTTAGCGAGATCCGGCGCGGGGCTACAGCTTTGGCCGAGCAGTCGCTGCGTGCCGCAGAGGGTGGAGATGCTCTAAATAAGGCTCTGGAACGCGCAGGTATCGACATGCGGCCTGCCGAGTACATACTCGCTGTTGGTCTCTCAATTCTCGTATCGGGCATTGTTGGCCTACTACTAGGGCAACTAGTGATGGCGATCATCTTCGCACTGATCGCATTCTTCGTAGCGCGATTGATCCTTACGCGAAGGATTGCTAAACGACAATTAGCCTTCGCAGACCAGCTAGAGCAGACGTTGCCTTTGTTAGCAGGGAGCCTTCGCGCTGGCTTCAGCGTTACGCAGGCGATTGATGCGGTAGCACGAGAATCTGAGTCTCCGACAGCCGATGAGTTTCGCAGAGTGGTTACAGAGACAAGGCTCGGTAAGGATTTGAATGACGCTCTTGCAGCGCTCGCCGAACGCACAGAGAACCCAGACTTCAAATGGGTTGTACAGGCGATGGAGATTCATCGAGCAGTCGGCGGAGACCTAGCTGAGGTGCTTGATAACGTCTTCTCAACGATCCGTGACCGCAACTCTGTCCGCAGGCAGATTCAGGCGCTTGGGGCTGAAGGTCGCCTCTCAGCGACTGTATTGATTGCGCTCCCCTTTGGAGCAGCGATGTTCATTCAATTGATTAACCCTGGATACCTAGGGTTGCTCTTTCAATCCGCTCTTGGTTGGACACTGCTGATTACCGCACTTATATCGATAGGCATCGGGTCGCTTTGGATTAAGCGGCTCCTAAAGGTCGAGTACTAGGAGCGGATATGTCGATAACTTTGATACTCGGAGCGTTATGCGTTGGGGCCGCCATACCCGTAACTTGGTGGGCGCTAACTGGGCCTCCAACGGAGAAGGAGGCAGCCAAGAGCAACCTTCAATCCGGTGGATCCAGAGAGATCGACGTTCGGAAGCAGCTCTTAGCGAAGTCTGCCGCCGAGCGCATGCTCTCACCGATGATGCAGCGCTTCGCCGAGAGAGGCAAACGAATTACACCGAGCGGTGCCGGCGATACCCTTCTACGACGAATTCAGCTTGCTGGACTAACCGACACGTGGACAGTCGAGAGAGCCTTCGCTTTTAAAGCCATTTTTGGCTTGGCTGGAGCACTCTTAGCACTTCTTCTGATTCTCTCCAATCCAACAGGGCTCATGATTGTGGCGTCTCTCGCCATCGCGGGCTTTCTATATGTTGCTCCAGACCTCTACCTTCGTTCGAAGGCAACAGAGCGACAGAAACGCATTGAACAGCAATTGGCGGACACGCTTGATCAAATAACAATCTGTGTTGAGGCAGGGCTTTCATTCGATAACGCAGTACTCCGCATCGCCAATGGTGAAGGGCCCCTTCCTGAAGAATTAGGTCGCACGCTTCAGGACGTGCAGTTAGGGACACCACGTTCACAGGCCCTCGAGCGGTTGACTGAACGAACTGATGTCCCAGACCTACGTGGCTTCATCCACGCGTTTAATCAGGCTGAAAAATACGGTATACCAGTAGCACAGATACTCAGAGTCCAATCCTCTGAGATTCGACTGAAGCGTCGACAGCGCGCTGAAGAGATGGCGATGAAGTTGCCTGTAAAACTTGTCTTCCCCGTGATCCTGTTCATACTCCCAGCTCTATTTGTGGTTGTAGCTGGCCCTGCGGTGATCAGACTCTCCCAGACGTCGTTCTAGGAAACGTTTTGACAGCCTTCGAAGCCACTACCGTAAGGGATCTCCTGAACACCCCCACAGCTAGCCTGCACATCGGTGCGGCTCCAGTTGCTACGGGGCTTGCACCGCTCGATGATGCACTCCGAGGTGGCCTTCGAATCGGAGACCTTTCTCTCCTAGCGGGTCGCCCAGGTGTCGGCAAGACGGTAACCGCACTCCAGATTGCTCGCAATGCGGCATTGGCTGGACGTGCGGTGACGTTTGTCTGCAGTGAGCACTCAACTAGCGCAATCTTGGAGAGGCTTCTAGTTCTCGAGGCGCGCTCAATTGCTAGACCAGATGAATCTCACTTAATCGACTCTGTAATTCATGAGGTCATTGCCTCCTCGCGGGTTGGATCGATACGAAGCTCCCTCTCACCGTTAGCGGAAGAGGTATTCGCGAGAGTCTCCCAATACGGGTCGCGATTGGTCATTGCTGGGATCAGCTCCTCCGATTTTGATTTCGATCAACTTGAATCCTTAGCGCCACCTGCTGAAGGCCTGCTGATAGTGGACCGACTCGATACGAGGGGGTCGGCAAAGACTGAGCTTGAAGCAATCAGTACCGCTGATTTCGCCATAGCTCTGAAGTCAATTGCGACGAGATTAGGTATTTCTGTCCTTGCAACCTGTGGCACGAATCAAGGGGGCATGGATGCTCGTCGGCTCTCCATCTCAGGCATCAAGGATGCTTCATCGCTAGATCCATTCTGCGACTTAATCTTGATACTTAACGAGAAGGCTCGAGCTGTAGCCGATGTTGCAATCGCTTTCAACCCCGCTAAGAGCGACGAGTTCTCTCGTCAAGTTTTGATCACTGTCGAGAAGAACCGTGCAGGTAGAGGCGGGGTCAACATTCAGTTCGATAAGGACTTTGAGTTCTATCGACTAAACCCACAAGGATCATTCCTCGTCGAGAAACTCCTAAGTGACGTTCTATCCGAAGGATAACGAACTAGCTACCTGAGAATTCTTTCATCGGCTCTGCGTAGAACTGCGAGTACCACTTCCGGAACTTCAAGATCGGTCCGTCAGTATCAGCAAGCGCTGGTACTGGCAGGAAAACCTTGTTCTCCCAGATCGGCGTATCCTCTACTACTTGCTTATTGATCTCCTTAACAAATGCAGATGCAACCGTTGAGGTAAGTGCTTCATCTTCAAATTTGCGGACCGTGAAGTTGAATCGGACAATGCAGGTTTCATCATCAATCGGTGTAGTGGTTGCAATATTGATTGCATCGACAATTCCCGAGAACCAAACCTTTGAGAAACCAGGTCCGTAGTTATAGACGTCAATTCGTCCCCAGGTTGTGCCTCGAGGGGTCACATATGACTGCTTCGAGAGCATGACCGAGCACGGACCATCGGTGTCATATTTCTCCACCTCTGCAACCGTCTCAGTTCCATGCACATAGAGGAAATGGGCAGGATCTGCGCTGTTCTCCATCATTTCTTGCGGGACGGTCTTGATCACGTACTCAGAGCTGTAGTAATCGCTCCATCCCGCATCGCCGATCTCCTCGATCTCCTCGACCTCCCACATCGGGGCGATCTCGGGATCCGGGTGGCGCCAGGCAAGAACAAAGCCGTTGCGCACTACAACTGGATAGGTACGCAGTCGCGCCTTGCGATTGACCTTCTCTGAGTACGGAATCTCGAGACACGTACCACCACCATCAAAACGCCACCCGTGGAACGGGCACGTAATCGCACCATCAGAGACGTGGCCACCTTTGCCTAGGTGTGCCCCAAGGTGAGGGCAGAACGCATCCTGCAGGTGATACTCCCCTGCTTCATCGCGCCACAGAACAAGGTCGGCACTCCAGTACTGAAGAGCTTTGACGCCTCCAGGCTCCAAATCATCTGGGTACGCAACCTGGAACCAGCCGTAAGGGTGCGGAAATGGAAATCTGCTCATCTACTACTCCAGGGTTGTTTAGCGATTTAAAGCCTGCTCCATTCTCCCACTATTGAGCCTGGCCTGCAGACTCATAGGCAGAATTAGAGGTCGAGATCCGTTCTCTCGAAGGCGGCTTCACCGTTGATTCGCGACAGCAATCAGAGAAGTACCAAATGTCCCTATCTCATTGATCGCTAGGTAAATAAAGCCCTCTTAGAGATGGGATCTCTAAATAATTGACAACGCGAACATCTACCTCTGGCATCTACCGTTGGGGCTCACAGAGGTAAAGGGTGCGACGCCCGGATGGAAGTTTCAGCCTCGAGGTGATCTCGAAGCGAAGACTGAGGAGGCGCTCGAATTCTTCAATTCGATAGTCAGGGAACATGCCGAGTTCTTTGTTTCCTAGGAGCCTCTCAGCCATCGGATCGTGTGGCTCGACGAACTCCACGATCAGCCTTCCCCCTAGATCTGCGAACCAGTCAACAATTTGGGCGAGAGGGACGTTCGCTGCCAACGCCATGTGATGCACTAGCGCTAACGCAAGAACAAGGTCGGGTGTTCCGCGATCAGTGAAAGCTTTACGCTCGGTACCTCTCCAACCGCGTGCAGGAGATGGGTCTACAAGATTCATAACGATAGGAAGAATGTTTGTAACGCCGTCTTCTTTGAAGGAGCGATACATTGCATCAACTGTCACATCATCGTAATCAACAGCGATTACTTGTTTCGCGTGTTTCGCAATGAGGCGGGAATACGCTCCATCGTTAGCGCCAAGATCCCATGCAACGCCAATTTCTCCAGCGCTCGCCGTCTCTGTTACAAAGCGCTCCTTAGCCTCTCGGTCTTCTTCAGAGTATGAGCACGTTGAGCGGTAGGCGCTCCACCCAGAATCGGCCCGGTCGCTCGTAAGTGCAGTTACGGTTTTGAGAAGTTTCTTCGCTAAGGCCTTATTGAGTTCTGCGCCGAATCCTGAGTTGCCCAAATCTTCCTGGGTTTTACGGCCACCACGATCAAATCGCTTATCGGTTGCCGCTTGGAGAGTGACGTTGCGCATTACTCCTTTTCGGTACTTGCTGGTGCCTCTAAGCAGATGGTTCATCTCCCCTGGGGTTATGCCATCAAGGTGCCCAAGAAGAGTCCTCTGAAACGGGATATCTAGGTGAGCCTCAAGCATTAGAGGATAGAGAATCGTCTGACAGAACTGTCGGTAACCAATCCATGGCCCTGCCGGGACCGGTTCAAAGGAACCTATGTCAATGAAAACCGGTTTCACTCCCTGAAATTGCAGGTTGAAGGAATATCCGTCCTTCATGGAGACTCCATCCTCCAAACATGCCAGGAGAATCTCTAGGTGAAGTGCCCCAGCATCTCGGAGCATTGAGAATGACCACTCATACGGGTAAGAAATAAAAGGAACCCGTTGGTGTTCTAAGACTGCGGAGAACCTACCTGCAACCTCTGCGGGGACCTCATCATCTCTCAATTGACGCGTTGCAATAATTTTACCGGAATCACTAAGTCTCTCGAAAGATTTAGTCGCAGAGAATGTGGAGAAGTCTGACGCCGCTCTGGCATCAAGCCCCCGTAACACGCGTCCATCAAAATAAATCACAGCATTTGCTGGATCTCGGAATGAGCCAGGATCATCAGTTACTAAGTCCATCTCACGTCACCATCCGTAAAGAGTCGATACCTATATGTGTGCAGCCCGGCCCGGCGTGACATACGATAATTAAAATTAATTAGCCTCGGTGGTCTCATCGTTCGACTTCTTTGATCCTTTTATGCGAGCAATCTGCATTCTCAGAAAGACCACTACGCCAGTAAAGCCAGCAGCAATTGCACCGCCAATCATTCCGGCACTAGTTCCGTCTAGATACGCTAAGTTCCTCAAGTTTGCTCCTCTGTAGCAGGGTTTCTGCTCTGATACCAAATTTTTTGGTCTTCCAACGGTACCAAGGGATTTGAACCATAAAGTCCATTTCTAAGAAATTATTCAGGCCTCTCACTGGAGCGCTCCCCATCTGAGTTGCCATTTGCGCAAAATCGTTGAAGAGACAACGCCAATATCAGCCTGTTGTAGACCGGTATGCCAACGGACAAACATCATTGTGGATTAGATCGCCCGGGCACAACCAGCCAGCGCTCGATTACCACAACATTCTCTCTTCCCGACCGTGGGCTACCAATCGAGAACCTTGGCACCATTTGGCCTCTGGCCGCGCAGTTTATGGAGCGGACGACGGGATTCGAACCCGCGACCCTCACCTTGGCAAGGTGATGCTCTACCGCTGAGCCACGTCCGCGTAACGAGTAAACTCTAGCAAGCACAGACCCGCCTCTGGTCACTGCAACCATGAGTTTCTACGCGTAGTCTCTTCAGGCGGCCGATCCCCGGCCCACCTGATAGGAGTGAAAATGAAAATCGGAATCTTCGGCGGAGCGGCAGTAGATCAAGGACTCGCTGCGGTGAGGCGCGCGGCTGCTACGGCGGAATCTGAAGGTTTTGCTGCCTTCTGGCTACCGCAGATTTTCGGCCTTGACGCCTTATCAGCCCTAACTCTTGTAGGGGCTGAGACGCCGAGGATTGAACTAGGCACTGCTGTAGTACCTACCTACCCGCGTCATCCCATTACTCTCGCCGCTCAGGCCCTCACGGTTCAGGCAGCATCAGGGGATCGCCTCACACTGGGCATTGGCCTATCGCACCAGTTCGTCATCGAAGAAATGTTTGGTTACTCATTTGAGAAACCAGCGCGCCATATGGACGAGTATCTAAGAGCTCTCGTACCGTTGCTCAATGGCCAACCGGCGGATATAGATGGTGAGACACTTAAGGTCCACGCCTCTATAGGTGTCCCCGACGCAACCCCTCCATCGCTGCTTGTCGCAGCTCTCGGACCAATCATGCTTCGGCTCGCGGGAGAGCAATCCAACGGCACCATTACATGGATGACCGGGCCGAGAACAATCGAGTCCTTTACGGTTCCAGCGATCGCTGCAGCAGCGAAGTCTGTCGGGCGCGAGGCTCCGCGTATCGCAGTCGGTCTACCTATCTGTGTTACCGACGACACGCCGGGGGCGCGCTCACGCGCCGCAGAGATCTTCTCCGTCTATGGCTTTCTGCCTTCCTACAGGGCGATGCTTGATCGTGAGGGAGCCGAGGGGCCAGCAGATGTTGCGATTGTTGGTAATGAAGCAGAGGTAGCAGCCCAGATTGGTCGTCTAGCCGATGCAGGAGTCACTGATTTTGCAGCCGCTGAGTTCGGTGGCACTGCAGATGAGGTGCGCCGCACTCGCGACACGCTTCGCAGCCTTCTGTAGCTCCGGCTGCAGTTATGAACCTGCGAGTCGCTCCACGACTGGTGCAAGCAACTCAAAGTTGTCGTTCCCGAATACAACATTCGAGACGCCCCATACTTCTCGTCGCTCAATAAGGGTCTCGCAGATCTCATCAATGGTTCCCGCAAGAACTACGCCGGCCCCAAGTGCCTCTTCGGCATCGATGCCGAACATCGGAGCCATCGCCTCTGCGTAGGCCTGGCGATCGTCAGTAACAGCAGCAACGAAGTATCGAATCTGCAGCTCTAACGAATCGAACCTCTCCCCTGCTCCTTCTTTGATCCACTCAATCTTCTGAGCAGTCATTGAAGCGATCGAATCCTGCGCTGCATCTTGAGTAATCGCACCAGCTCGCAGATTGGGATTAATGCCGATGATGTCTGCATAACGCCCAGCAAGGCGCAGCACTCTGGGCCCTCCACCTCCAATGAGTATGGGCGGACCAGGCCGCTGAATTGGGGGTGGCGTCGCAGTGTGATTGGTAACCGTGTAGTGGTCACCAGAGAAGGAGAACTCCTCGCCGCTCCAGCATCCTTTGATCACCTGAAGGGCCTCCTCAAGGCGCTCGATGCGAAGCCCAGGACGATCATAGGGAATTCCGAGTTGCTCATAATCAACCTGCATCCAACCAGCACCGATTCCGAGATCAACACGGCCATCTGAGAGAACATCGAGGGTGGCAATTTCTTTTGCAAGAATTGCCGGGTGCTTGTAGTCATTTGCAAAGACAAGCGCACTGACACGAAGATCGGTAGTGACGGCTGCGGCCATGCTGAGCACAACCATCGGGGCAAGGTCAGTATCTACAAAGTGGTCTGGAGCGTAGAGAGTCGTGTACCCGAGCGACTCAATTTTGAGGGCTAATTCCTTGAACTCGCTAGACGAGAGATTGCCGCCTATTTGAACGCCGAACTTAAAGGGATGGCTCATTACCTGCTCCTTGTTAAAATATTTCTCGACCTATTCTCGTCATCACTCATCGCCCGGTTGATCCCCATCCTTCGAGACTTCGTTCACTCTCGTCAAGGCTTGAGACCTCGTTCCATTCGATCCGCTCAAAGCGTTGGATCACTAACTGAGCGATCCTGTCCCCAACCTCGACTACGTACTCAACCTTGGGGTCGGTGTTTACTAGCAACACCTTTATCTCATCTCTGTAACCAGAATCAATCAAACCGGGAGAATTTAGACAAGTCACTCCATGGCGCAGCGCAAGGCCTGACCGAGGCTGAATAAAGCCTGCGAAGCCATCAGGGATACCAATCGCTATGCCGGTCCCAATCAGCGCACGACCGCCTCCAGCAGCAAGTGAGACCCTCTCGCGAGAGCAGAGGTCATACCCTGCATCTCCAATGTGCTGAGCGGCAGGCAGCGAAGACTCGAGGCTGAGGCGTTGAATATTTATCTGCACATCTCGAACATTATTCCAAAAGGGGGCCTAATCCCGGAGCCCAGCCAGATGTAGGAGGATTGCGCTGAGATAGATCAGCATGAAGGTGACTAGGGGGTCCGCCACCACTGCCTACCGAACGGGTTCTAATTTCTCTAATTCGACTGGGTCAGCAATTGCACCGCGCCGCGACATACTTATGACTGCAATGACTGAGATCACGACTCCAGCAAGCAGGACGCCATTGGATCCCCCGACCAGTTTGATGCCGGATAGGAGCAGCACCGACATCAGCGCTGGGCGCACAAATGAGTTTGCTGCTCTAGACGACAAGCGAGCACCGAACCAAACCGCTGGTATACCTCCGATTAATAGAGCAAAGGTAAGCCCGAACTCAACACTGCCGAATAGCAAATGCCCAAGCGCAGCGGCACCAACTAATGGAATTGCCTGAACAAGATCAGTGCCCACAAGCTCAGAGGTAGTTAGGCCGGGATACAGGAGCATGAGACCGACGATCATCAGCGATCCAGATCCAACACTCGTCAGGCCAACTATGAGCCCCCCAAATACCCCAATGCAAAGAGTGGGAAAGGGACGCACCTGAGCGCGCAGACTCATAGGAATTGAAGTATCGATTACAGACTTCTCTCGACGTCGACCGAGCATCGCTCTAAGAGCTATCGCTGAACTTGCGATTATGAGAGTTGCCCCTAAGAAGATTTTCATTCGTTCAGCAAAATCTGGCCCAGCCATGACGTCGAGAATCACTGCTCCAAGGAATGCTGAAGGAACAGATCCGATTACTAGCCATCTGACCACAGGTGTATGGACCGTACCCTTGCGGATATGCACTCCACCGCCGATCGGCTTCATCACAAGGGCTGCGAGGAGGTCGCTTGAAACCGCCGTCAGAGGGGTAACTCCAAAGACCAAAACAAGAATTGGGGTCATCAAGGCGCCTCCCCCCATTCCTGTGAGACCGACTACAAAACCGACTAACGCCCCTGCCACAACGACCCAAATATCCATTCTCGGAACTCCTGTTCTCTCGATCTGAGCAATGTGGGCAGACCCCGAGACCGCCAAAAGCCCCCATAAAGCACTTAAAGTTCGGGGGTTGAGGTAATGTCTGGACTAAACCGATAAATTCTATAAATTCTACCGATTTAGTTGGGAATGAGTTCAGTAGACACCGAAATTTGGTCGATGTCAACCCCTATCTCTCTAATTTCTCAGGAGCGCAGTTTGAAGATCTCAGCAAAAACTGATTACGCCGTTAGGGCTGCGTGCGAACTCGCTGCCGGCGAACCTCAAAGACCGATCAAGGCCGAGGCACTCGCACAGTTGCAGGCCATCCCCGCAAATTTCCTCGAGAATATTTTGAGCGCTCTTAGGAACAGCGGGATAGTTCGATCTCAACGTGGTGCCGTCGGTGGTTATTTTCTTGCACGCCCGGCAGAGACAATCTCCCTCGCCGACATTATCCGAGCAGTCGATGGGCCGCTCGCAGCCGTACGCGGCGAGGCGCCTGAGGATCAAAATTACTCTGGAGCTGCTAGCAAAGTCGCAGATATTTGGGTCGCAGTGAGGGCATCTCTGCGCGTTGTATTAGAAGAGACAACGCTTGCCGATCTAGTTGCTCAGAAATTACCTAAACACGTTCAGGCACTCATTGACTCCCCCGATGCTTGGAGCCGGAGATGAATGATCACGAACTAGCTGTCAAGATTGCCGACGAAGCTGGAGCGCTTCTTCTTAAGACGCGCGCCATGTTCGCTGGCGATGCTGGTGATAAGGCGCTTGGAGACCAGGGAGATCGAGACGCCAACATCTATATTCTCGAGGCCCTGCGTTCTCAGCGCCCTGACGACGCTGTGCTCTCCGAAGAGTCTGAGGATGACCACGCACGCTTAAGTTCGAGGCGCGTCTGGATCGTCGACCCACTCGATGGAACTAGGGAGTACCGTGAGGGGCGAGACGACTGGGCCGTCCACATTGCACTCAGTATCGACGGAGAACCAAGTCTCGGCGCAGTTGCCCTTCCATCTCTTGGCGTTGTCATGTCCACGCTCGAGCCGCCCGTTCTACCCACTCTGACCTCGAATCAGATTCGCATGGTTGTGAGCCGAACCCGCCCATCCGCAATGACTCTGCATATCTGCGAAGTTATGGGGGGAGACCTCTTGGAGATGGGGTCTGCTGGGGCTAAGGCCATGGCAGTAGTGAGAGGCGAGGCAGAGATGTATGCACACTCAGGGGGTCAGTATCAATGGGATAACTGCGCGCCAGTCGCCGTCGCCGCTGCCGCAGGGCTCCACGTATCGCGCCTTGACGGCTCACCTCTCGTATACAACGGCCCTGATACCAGTCTCCCCGACCTGCTCATCTGCAGGCATGAATTCGCTAAAGAAGCGATATCGATAGCGAGAGGCGAGATCTGATCTCCACCCCAAGGGCTGCGCATTCAATAGCCGCCCACTTGAGGCTCCAAACGTCGTCTGGATTGGACCTAAATGCCAGTTCGGGCCGGTACACTCCATCCCTCGGGGGCAGCCATTAATAACTAATAATCTCAGTAGCCACACCCATGTGACTCTACCGATCAAAGACTAAAACGCGAAAGGGGAAAATAGTGAAGGCTGTTCAGGTTCCGCATCTCGACGCACTCGAAGCCGAATCAATTCACATTTTTCGCGAGGTCGCTGCTGAGTTTGAGAGACCGGTGATGCTCTTCTCCGGGGGCAAGGACTCGATTGTCATGCTCAGGCTTGCCGAGAAGGCCTTCTACCCTGCGCGAATTCCATTCCCAGTAATGCATGTCGATACAGGACACAACTTCGATGAGGTAATTGACTACAGAGACCGCAGGGTCGCTGAACTTGGGGTCAATTTAGTAATCGCATCAGTTCAAGCAGCGATCGACTCCGGGCGGGTAGTTGAAGAGACAGGCCCTCGATCAAGCCGAAACAAACTCCAGACAGTTGCACTCCTCGATGGAATCTCGGATGGAAAATACGATGCCGCATTTGGGGGTGGGCGCAGGGACGAAGAGAAGGCGCGCGCCAAGGAACGCATCTACTCTTTCCGCGACGAGTTCGGTCAGTGGGACCCAAAGAATCAGCGACCTGAACTCTGGAACCTCTACAACGGTAGGCATAAACGCGGTGAGCACATTCGAGTATTCCCCATTTCTAACTGGACCGAACTCGATATCTGGCAGTACATCGAACGCGAGGAGATCGAGATTCCTTCGATCTACTACGCCCACCGTAGAGACGTCATTAAGCGTGATGGGATGCTTCTTGC
>CALQAT020000049.1:0-12170 GCA_943328625.2 Bordetella parapertussis
CATACACAGCATCGAAGGTTGCGTCATCAAACTCAAGTGCCTTGTTGAAGTCGCCGACCGCAAAATTCTCTCTCGGGAGATTCGGGTTTCGCCAGGCCTTCTCTATCTGCGACCGATCTAGGTTGACTCCGTTCGGCGTAGCGCCGGTTAGCTCCGCCATGTGCTCGGCGATTGCTCCACACCCACAACCCAGATCAAGAAACTTCTCGCCAGGTTTTAACTGCAGATCGCTCGCAACGATCCGCTCAAAGAGAATTTGGTTCTGGAGTACCGACTGCTCGGGGTCAATAGTCGGGGGCATATACATTTTCTCGACCGACCCAAGCGTGCAGAGCAAGTGAATAACTTTGTAGAGCTCGGTGAGTTCGTTACTGCTCCCCTGGGGATAGCCGCGTAGTGGAACTGCGTTCTCGTAATCAGCCTTTGTATTCTCAGGCGAGTCGATGAAGAGCTCCCCATAGGAGCGCATGTACGCGGTGTAGTCAGCATCGCTGATGGTAAGAAGCCCCCAGAGTGCCCCGAGACGGTCCTTCAAGGTTGTCGGCTTGTGTTTCATTTGCCCCCCGGCGTCAGGTCGCTGAGGATCAGCGTGATTGCAGACCGTAGCGCGCGCCTCGGACTCTCGGGGTGGAGTGTGTAACTTCAGTGGGTCGCCAGGGACTTGAACCCTGAACCTGCGGGTTAAAAGCCCGATGCTCTGCCAGTTGAGCTAGCGACCCTCGCCATTACGGTAGCGGGCAGTCCAGATACTAAGCAGAGTCGAGCCTGTTTGTATTAGCGAGTGCCTAGTTTCGAACATTTGTTCGTCGCCATTCTCTGGCGAAGATTTCGATACCTAGGCGAAGCGCACCTCTATATGGCCGGCATCGATCTCGCTGATAAGTGAGGCGTGGTCGAGGACAACTTGATCTGCATAGGCAGCTGCGAATGCGGCAATCGAACGATCGAAGACGCCGCTCTCTCCTAGATAGCCCGCAATAGCGTCGCCATCACCGCTACGCACATGCGCACGGGCGAGCGTTACCCCACACAGACGCGCATAGTGGACGAATCCTGGAGGGTTCATAAACGCCAGATCGAAAGATCCCTTCATGTCTCGCAGTTGTCTGAAGTAGTAGTCAATCTCGACTTCTTCGTCCCTCGTCCACCCCAAGAAGAGGTCGCTCGCCGACTGCATTAAACGCTGACCCTCAACTACTCGCTCACCGTGCGTCTCAAACTCGCTAGGCCCTAGGTACGGCTCGAGCACCGACATACTGGCTTGCTTGAATTGAAGGAGAAGAGGGGACCCTCCGTCATCAACAAAGACCGCGAATAACGCGCGGGTTCCAACACTCCCCACTCCAACCACTTTGCGGCCTAGCGCTACAAACTTAAACCGGTCAAGGAGGTGGCGTCGGTCACGCACGAGTGTCTCGCGGTACTCGGCGAACGCCTTTTCAAACCGCAAACGTTCCTGATCATCCAATTCGAGCGGAACGACAAGCGGAGGGTTGTTAATAATTCGCAGCGCTCCATCGTCGCCAATCTCTGTGAGCTTGTTTACCGCTCGTTCGTTGGTGCGGCCCCTTGCTTTCTCAATCTGGCGACGAGCGCGTTCAATGCTGCGTCGATCGCGTGTTGCATCAAGTCCAAGAAGCGCCAAATCAAATGATGGTCCTGCTCGGTGGTCTCCGCGTCTAACCGAATCAATCTCTGAAAGGACCGTGTCAATATCTACACGGAAATACCACTCGTCGAGGGTTGAGAGTCTGGTCAAGGCGCGGACACCTTCGCCATAGGAGCGCGCTACCTCTAATACGCCGGTGCTCACGACACCTGGCGCGTAACCATTCGAACGACCCGCTATCTCGAAAGATGCAGCGAGTCGCTTGACATCCCACTCCCAAGGGCCTGGCATGGTTTCGTCAAAATCGTTTAGGTCGAAGACGAGCCTGCGCTCAGGCGTTGCGTACATGCCGAAGTTAAGAAGGTGAGCATCCCCGCAGGTCTGCACCGTGATCCCGGTTACTGGGGTCTCAGATAAATCCTGTGCCATTACTGCAGCGGCGCCTCGGAAGAAGGCGAAGGGAGATGCCGCCATTCGGCCATAGCGAATCGGGACTAGATCGGCGACTCTGAGCTCATCTTGTTCGCGAAGAATCTCAATCGGGTCAGTACTGTCTTCGGAGCGCGCCCATGAACCATGGCTAGATCGACTAGCGACCTTCCGAAGCCTTCGCCCTAGCGCTCGACTCTCTGAGCGATCATCACCGCCAGGCGTAGTCTCCATAGTTATTAACCGCTCCACTCCGCATGAAAGCTCACGAGTAACTTCGAGCCTCAATCCTAAATATTCCTTGAAGTCTCAAGATTAGAAGTATTTCACAAGCAGCGCAGCGCATAAATCACCGATCCCTCCAAGATTTCCCCTTTTGATATCGAGAGAGACATCAAACGCTTTGGCCAAGACACCACCGGGGGCATCGGGGTATTACGACCAAGGATCTACGCATTTACTGACGAAGCCACTCAAGAAGCCACTCAAGACTCGTCTCTTTAGCAACAGGCGATCGATGAAACTATCTATGCGCGAAGGCCCATTGAGTAAGTATCTGAGACCGTGATGTAACCCCAGGGAGTTGGGCTCGATACTGCAGTTGGGGAGGTGCGCTGAGTCGTGGTCCCATCACCGAGTTGACCCCACGCGTTGCCGCCCCAGCACCAAAGAGACTCGTCCGTGCGGATAGCGCATGAGTGCGCGTCACTAGAGAACTCTGCGTAACCGGTCACTGCTACCTGCTGCCAAGTATTGCCGGCACCAATCTGCACAGGGGTAGACCGCTGAGTGAGACTGCCATCGCCGACTGCTCCAACGCTGTTATCACCCCAGCACCAGAGGCTCCCGGCGCTTCGGATTCCACATGATGCAGCCCCGCCGGCAGATACCGCTACCCAATCGCTAGCAACCCCAACCTGAGTCGGGGAGTTGCGCTGGGTCACCGTTCCATCGCCTAACTGGTTATTTGCATTGTTGCCCCAGCACCAAAGCGTGCCTGCATTCTTCACTGCACATGCCTGCGTGTTTCCAGCGCTGACACTCGCCCATGGTCCGCCAGCAACCGGCGCAGGCAAACTTGATGCAGTAATTCCACCACTGCCAAGTTGCCCTAACGAACCGGCACCCCAGCATGAGAGATCTCCGCTGCCTTGAATTCCACATACAAAGTTAGAGCCGGCACTGACCGAAGACCAGTTTGTTGCAGATCCAACTTGGTTCGGAACATCGCTCTGGAACAGAGTTCCATCACCCAATTGTCCACTTGAGTTATCACCCCAGCACCAGAGAGTGCCGCTGTCTTTAGTTGCACAAGCGAATGCAACCGGATCACCGAAGACCCCAACAAATCCGCCTGCAGTGACTGTTTCCCAGTCCACATCGGCTCCAACCTGAACAGGGACATTCGAGTCAAGCCCTGAGGCATCGCCGAGGCCACCGGTTAAGTTTGATCCCGAGCACCAGAGGCTACCCCCTAACCGGATTACACAAGATGCTACGTGTGACGCTGCGACGTCAGCGGCGTCGGTGAAGACGGGGGATGCTCCGGGTCCACTTCGCTGTGATGGGGTCCCGAGCTGGCCTTGGTCATTCGCACCCCAGCACCAGAGTGAAGTATCGGTGCGAATTGCACACGTATTGCGGTAGCCGGCGCTTACCTTCGACCAGGTAGTGACAGAGCCCACCTGAGTAGGTGTCGCTACACCGTCAATGGTGTCGATACCGGTCTTGTAATCCGCACCGTCACCCCAGCACCAGAGTGTGCCTGTGGTTTTAATGGCGCAGTTGTGTGAGTCACCAGCATCAAGAGTTGCCCAGTTGGTTCCTGAGTCAGCCTGGACTGGCCTGCTTGAGAAAGTAAATACTCCAGTTCCAATCTGGCCTAGGGACCCATCGCCCCAGCACCAAATTGTTCCAGTCGATCGGCGGGCGCAAGAGTGGTAAGCGCCGCTTGTTACTGCAGTCCAGTCAGCGGTTGAGTCTCCAGAAGGAGTGGCGCGCACATAGAGGGGTGGTTCTGGTGTGAACTCGCTTCCATTCCCCAACTGCCCCAAATAAGCGTCACCTATACAGTGAATCGTGGAATTATTTTTAAGAGAGCAAGTGTGGAAGAAACCAACCGACGTGTTGGCCCAAAAACTTGTGCCGTCAATACGCTTCGGCGCAGAGTAAGACTCGAATGTACCGTCGCCGAGTTGACCAAGTGAATTGTCGCCCCAGCACCAGAGTGCGCTTCCGGTCGAACGAACTGCGCATGCGTGAGTCTGTGACATCGCAACAGAGGTCCACCCGAGAGCAATGTTCGCATCTACATCGGAGAGCTCAATCTGAACAGGCGACTCGCTTTGGCTACTCGTTCCATCGCCGAGTTGTCCGTAGGAGTTATCACCCCAACACCAAAGTGTTGTATCTCCCTTGATCGCACAGGTGGAAGTACCCCCGGCAACAACGCTTGACCAAGTGGTACCGGAACCAACCTGCGTCGGCGTCTGGCTTGGGTCGAGAGTTCCATTTCCAAGTTGGCCGTAGTCGTTAATTCCCCAGCAGTAGAGAGCCCCGCTACGGATACCACAGGTATGAGACTGTTCGAGATCAAAGGAGCCACTTGTGCTTACTGACGTCCACCCTGTAGATGTCCCGACTCGGAGTGGGGAGGCTGCACTTGCCGGAACACCCGGGTCGCCTAGTTGGCCAAAGCCATTTGATCCCCACACCTCAAGATTTGTTGGGTCGCCAGGCGCAGCAACTGAGCCTTCGTAGTAGCCGACGACATCAACAATTACGTTCGGGCAACCACCACTCGCGAAGAGTGTGATCGCTCCACCATCACCAACTTTTACAACAGTTCCGTTGGGTACTACTTGGCCAGCAACATAGTTAAGTGTTGAGGCTGTCGGGCGTGTCGCTCCTGTTGGGAAAGCAGTTAAATATCCTGGTGTGGATGGCGATACAACTGTGATGTTTAACGCGACAGCGTTCGCACCATCAGGCACGGTTGTTGTGCCGCCTGTAACTGTGAGATTACGAGGAGCACTAACACAGGGGCCTTCACCGGGGTTGCGAGTATCAACAAGACGCTTCGGGGTAAGACCAACAAAGCCGCCCTCTAATACTGGAGAGCCTCCTTCGTAGTAGCCAACAACATCAACAATTACGTTCGGGCAACCACCACTCGTGAAGAGTGTGATCGCTTCACCATCACCGACTTTTACAGTCACGTTGTTTGGTACTACCTGCCCAGTCGAGTAGTTCACGTTTGAGGCTGTAGGGCGAAGTGCTCCAGCCGGGTAGACAGTCACATAACCAGGGGTTGTTGGTGAGACAACAGTTACGTTCAACGCGACAGCACTCGCACCAACAGGCACGGTTGTTGTGCCGCCAGTAACAGTCAGGTTACGAGGCGTCCCCAAGCATGGGCCTTCACCTGGGTTGCGAGTATCAACAAGACGCTTTGGTGTGACACCAACAAAACCACCAGGCTCTACAGGTGTAGTGCCATCAAAGTATCCAAGGACATCAACAATCACGTTCGGGCAGCCACCACTAGCAAAGAGTGTGATCTGGCCCGCGTCTCCGACTTTTACAAACACACCGTTAGGGACTACTTCCCCTGCGACGTAGTTCACGTTTGAGGCTGTTGGGCGAAGTGCTCCAGCCGGGTAGACAGTCACATAACCAGGGGTTGTTGGTGAGACAACAGTTACGTTCAAAGCAACAGCACTCGCACCAGCAGGCACGGTTGTTCCACCGCCAGTAACAGTGAGGTTGCGAGGCGTCCCCAAGCAAGGAGTCTGGCCAGGGTTTCGAGTATCGAGAAGACGGTTAGGTGTGACACCAACAAAACCACCAGCCGAGACCGCCGCCGATGCCGGCACCGCAGTGGTCGTTAAAACTCCAGCCGTAGCGGACGCCACAAGAAGCATTGACGCAAGCGGTGCTGTAAAGCGAGCCAGGAAAGGGCGACGAGACATTAAAACCTCAAGTTTTAGTGGGTGGGCAGGGATTCAGGTTCGAGAATTCCTATTAAGGAAGGCTCTGAGACCCACAGGATAGGCCGAGTCACGAGATGCCGCCGGGGCGCGAGGCTAAGGCTTAACCGCGACGTCGCCTGCGGTTCACACTTCTAGGGATTAAGCCAGGGCTGATTTCACAGCAGCGGCGATTCGGCCTCCATCGGTGCCTGCTCCCGCGCGCTCTCGAACCGCCTTTACCACTGAACCCATAGCTTTTCCGCCGCTTAGACCCGCAGCCTGCGCGACGGCGACCTCTTCAGCCACCACTGCAAATAAAGCGTCGTCGTTGAGAGCCGCTGGCAGGTAGGCCGAGAGGACCTCTGCCTCAGCGCGCTCTTTGGCTGAGCGGTCCTCTCTTCCAACCGACAAATATGCATCTGCGGCCTCTATGCGCTTACGGACCTCTGCCTGAAGAACCCCAACAACTGCATCATCCGATAACTCGACCTTCTCCTTGCCCGATACTTCAGCCTTGCGGATTGCCGCTATCGCCATTCGAAGCGTGTCACGTTTGATCTCGTCGCGCGCTCGCATCGCTGCTGAGAGGTCATTCTGCAGTTGGTTCTTAAGAGTCTCCACTACGAAGCAACAATAGGCGAGCATTAGGTTCCGCGCAGTGGCGTTCCTGATTATCTCCCTGACCCTTGGGGTTCACTCGGAGGGAGAGTGCTACTCCGTGATGTATGCCTCGGTGATGTCGACCTCTACTACTTCCCCAAGATCGCCCGGCACGTCACCCTGAGATCTGGGGGCGGGTGTCTCTACAAAATCCATTTGGCGAGGCTCTGGCTCTGCATCACTCTCTTGCTCCGAATGGTTTCGATTTGAATCAGCCCTGTCAAAGTAGGAGTTCCACACCCTTGTACGTGTACTCCCTGCAAACCAAACGATCCCCGCGAGTACGGCACCCCAACCAAGAATGAACCACGCAATTATGACGACTGTTACTGAACTGCGGCGACGTAGCCCCGTATGACGCCATGCCGAACGGGAGGCCCCTGTCATATCAGCAATCGTTGCTACGCCGACTATTAGTCCGCAGATATACCCAATGGCAATAAAGCCGGCAATTCCTTTGAACAATTTGCCCCTCCCAGGAGAAACAAGTGCCGTGACACATTTTAAGAACAATTCATTGAGTAAAAATAAGGGGGAGTCGTCTATCCCTTACCTACCCACTTTGCTATGGGGAGAGTCTCCCCTAAAATGAGACAGATGTCACGGTAAATTAGAGAATAATTCTACGGCGCTGCGCAGAAATACAAAATTTTCGTATTCAGGATCCGAAATCTGTCTCCGAGTTTGCTTCCTCGACCAGATTGATCTCGCGGTTGGAGTCTCTTGCCATTGCGATATTTGCCATTCGGTTCGCAAATGCCTCCTGAAAGGAGAGATTTATCTCTTGCGAAATCTCTAGTTCTTGTGAGATTTCGCGAACCTGTGTCCTGGCGTCGCCTGCGAACCAAACAACCGTCGCCATTACTCCTCCCCAACCAAAGGCGATCCAACTCAGACCCAAGGCAATCTGCCAACTTCGTCTTCGTCGTCCGGTATGGCGCCAGGCCCTTGTTGACAGAGACGAGATCTCTACTAAAGCAACCATGACAGCGAGAATTCCTAGGCAGTAGCCAAGAACAATAAAACCCAAAACCCCGTTCATCTAGCCTCGCTAAGAATTTAAGTCAAACAAGCCAACGCATAAACCGCTACTTTTAGTGAGTGCGCGAACACTAGCAGCAATTATCTCCGGGTTCCCGGTGAGGTTAGCCGCGCATGGTCATTGGCCTGAGCAAAGAAGAAGGGCAAAGGTAAGAGCTGAAAAACCCTTATTCTCTGATCTTTGCCCCTCGTTTGCGCCTCATAGCAACGGCAGTCAGAGGCGGGGCAAATACGACAGCCCCTAGGAGGAGGGCTATAAGTAGGTAGCCAAGCGTGCCGTCATCGCTTGGGGTTTTAAGTTCGAGCGGCCTAGCGGCGGTGAGCAGTTGTCCGTCTACCACTCGCCCGCCACCTACAACCCCGGTCACCCCTGATACTCCAGTACCTCCGATGACGCCAGAGGCACCATTAGTTTGACCCGGTCCGCCATTTCCAATACCTGCAACAGCAACTTTCTTTGCAGACGCAGGTGGTGGTGGTGCCGCTCCTGTAATGAAGTCACCGGTAATGGTTGGGTTTGCACAGGTATCGATCGAAGGCACTGCGGGCGCTCCAGGGATCTTGGCAACGGCATCGAACCCAAGTTGAACCAAGTTCTTAGGTAGCGGGGAATAACCCAACTGAGCCGCCTTCTGCTGCCCTGCGCATAGGAAGTAGAGGATGAATTTACCGAGCACGTCACCCTTCTCCGCACTAAAGGGCTTGACGGTTGTGGTGGGCGCAATCATGTATGAGTATGACGAGACCGGGTATGCCCGAGCATCTGGATTTCGATAAACGCCAGCGAGAACCTGAGTTCCATCTGGATTAATCCGTGCTCCCTGAAGCGCTATAGCTACTGCTTGTGCAGTCGGCTGGGCGTAATAGCCTCCCGTGTTGAGAAGCGATGCGACTGGGAACGAACGCTGCTTCGCGTAGCCGTACTCAACGTAGGTAATCGCACCGTTGTTGTAAGGCGCCGCTACGAATGCAGCTACTCCATCGGAGAACTGCTGCGCAGTACTGCCATCGAACTCTGGGTAAAGAGACGTTGCTGGGCAGTTGGCCGGTAGCCCTACCTTCCTGCAGAACGCGCTCCATACCGAAGGTGCTTCACTAGCCATATATGCGGTGAACTGCGCTGAGGTTCCTGATCCATCGGAACGAATTGTTGGTTTCACTGGAATCGCAGGCAGCGCAACTCCGGGGTTCTCTCCAACTATGGCAGGGTCGTTCCAACGAGTAATTGCTCCCGTAAAGATCTTGGCCAACACCTCTGGGGAGAGGCGCAGATCCGTGAAGCGCTTGCCGTTGATTACAAGGTTGTACATAAATGAAGTTCCACCGGCCACGATAGGCAAGTAAACCCATGGACGCTTCTGCGCAAGCGCTACCTCATTCGTAACCGCGGTTCCCGTGGCGTCGCGATACTCCGCTTGGAATGGAATCTCGGAGACTGCGAAATCGACCTGCTCTGAGTAATAGAAGACGCGCCCCGCTGTTGATCCATTTGCCTGATAGTTAATCGACAATCCCTGGCGCGCGACATCCGCGGCCCACTGAGTAACGGCGATCGAGCTCCATGTGGATCCACCGCCATCAACTGTCACCCCCGCGCTAGCGGGCGATGCCGTGAGGAAAACCCCACTGAAAATAGTTATTGCGCTTACCGCTGCGGCGGTAAGACGACGATAGGAGCGACGATAGGAGCCGCGATAGGTAGGCATCATCCGAATCTTCCATTCACGTAGTCAAGGGTTCGTGGGTCTGCAGGGTTAGTAAAGAGGGTCTCGGTGTCTCCTGCTTCGACAATGTGCCCGGGCTCGCCCTCGCCGGCGAGGAAGAACGCAGCCGTGTTGGAGACGCGCTGAGCCTGCTGCATGTTGTGAGTAACAATCACGATTGTTACCTCATCGGCAATTTCGCGAATGGTCTCTTCAATGCGTCTTGTGGAGGTTGGGTCTAGGGCCGAGCACGGCTCATCCATAAGAAGCACGCTCGGCTTTACTGCCAATGCACGCGCGATGCAGAGCCGCTGCTGCTGGCCTCCTGATAGAGCACCCCCTGCCGCACCCAGACGATTCTTCACCTCGTTCCAAAGTCCTGCGCGTTGCAGACATGACTCAACAAGATCGCGTCGGTCTGATTTCGTCGCCTTCACACCCGAGAGTTTCAGCCCCGCAATTACATTCTCAGAGACCGTCATCGCTGGGAAAGGGTTGGGCTTCTGAAAGACCATCCCGATTCGCCTACGCATCTCAGTAACAGGGATGTCGCCTCGATAAATGTCATTCCCGTCAAGGGCGATCGTCCCCGAGAGGGTCGCCGAGGGGACTAGTTCGTGCATCCTGTTCAAGATACGGAGGAATGTTGATTTTCCACACCCAGATGGGCCGATGAGAGCAGTCACTTCACCGGCCGGCATGTCAAGGTTCACGCGCTCAAGCACTTTATGGTCGCCGAACCACGCACTCACCTCGCGCGCAGTAAGCGAAGAAGAGGGCGGCGAATCAGGTGAGGGGCTGTTCAGATCAAGTAGATCATGCTCAATAGTTGTCATGCGAGGCCTTCCCGGGCTAGTCGAGCACGGCGGAACCTACTGATATGGCCAGGACCTCGGCCACCAATAATCCGTGCGGTTACGAAGAGAACAAAAACGAGAATTAGTAGGACAAGAGCACCAGTCCAGGCTCGCTGGATAGCAACCTCCTGCGGAAGTTGGAAAAGCCTGTAAACGTAGAGCGGAAGAGCGGATTGCTTACCCTCGAATGGGCTCCAGTTCATGGAGACCGCGCCGAGTGTTGTGAGGAGCAGCGGGGCTGTCTCTCCAATTACTCTGGCAATACCGAGGATTACCGCAGTGACAATTCCGGTGCGTGCCGTCGGTAGCACCACGTGGCGCGTCGTGCTCCACTCTGTAGCTCCGAGTGCAAGCCCCGCTTCACGGAGTCCCCCTGGCACGAGGCGGAGTACTACCTCAGTGGTGCGCGTAACGGTTGGCAGCATCAAGACTGCAAGCGCGAGCCCTGCAGCGAAGCCACTCAATTGGCCACCGAAGGCAAGAATGAATGAAGCAAAGATGAAGAGACCTGCGACGATTGAGGGGATGGCGCTCATCGCATCGACGATTGTCCTAACCACTCTTGCTAGGCGGCCGCCAACCTCGTTGAGGTAGATCGCCACAAGAATTCCTAGCGGCACTGAGATGATCGCAGCGATGGCGACCTGCTCAAGCGTCCCCACAATCGCCTGCGATGCGCCGCCTACATTGGCAGGGCTAAGGGGTCCGACTCGGCTCTGGTCTTGGAAGAAGAAGTTTGGCGTGAGAGCGGTTACACCCTTCGCAATTGTGTATGTAGCAATAGCGATCATCGGCACGACGATGATGAGGCCTGCGCTCCAAAACACAACTCGAGCTACTAGATCTCGTGCGCGAACTGGATCGTATTGCTCGCTCCCTATTACCCAGATCATGGAGATGAACACCAAATACCAAACAATGAACATGCCGATATTCGTTCCAGCAGCCGTGAACTGCGTAAAGAGCAGCCAGACAAAGGCCAACGACCCGACCGCCGAGCCAACAACTGCCAATACTGCAGTTCGGTCAATGCTGCGGAGGCTGATTCTCTGCTCAGCCTGAACTAGATCAGGGACTGCCTTCATCTCGGTGTTTGCTGTGTCTGGGAGAGTTGAGCTTGGAGTCGTTGAATTGGTCATCAGATCTCCGTAGATGCGCCGGAGCGGGAGCGCGAGACCACGAGTGAAGCCACAGCATTAACGAGAAGCGTGATTACGAAGAGCGCAAGGCCAGCTGCCATTAGAGCGCTAATTCCAAAGGAGCTTGACTCAGAGAAACGCAGCGCGATTAGGGATGCGATCGAGTTTCCACCCGTCTCAAGGGGGTGAGTAAGGCGCGTGATGTCGAAGGTCGGCGAGATGATGAGCGTGACAGCGATCGTCTCGCCGAGTGCTCGGCCTAAACCAAGCATGGATGCACCGACCATGCCGCCACGCCCGAATGGGAGTACTACATCACGCACTACACCCCATCGAGTTCCACCGAGAGCGAGTGCGCCCTCCTTCTCGCCAGCAGGGGCCTGGGAGAAAACTTCACGCATAACAGCGGTGCAGATTGGCAACACCATTAATGCAACTACAACGCCGGCTATAAATGTTGATGCTGCAAACCCCGCGCCAGGTTTAGCCTTTAAAAATGGGATGAACCCAAGATGCGTACTGATCCACTCGCTTATAGGAATGATCTTCGGCTGCAGGTAGGCGCGCCCCCAGAGTCCATAGATAAGACTTGGAACAGCCGCCAAGAGGTCAACCAGCCAGACCAACGGTGTCTTGATTTTCGCAGGCGCGTAATCGGTGATGAAGAGCGCTCCACCCGTGGCAAGCGGAACCGCAAACCCTAAGGCCACGAATGCGATTAGGAATGTTCCAAGCAGTACCGCTGCTATTCCGAATGCTCC
>CALQAT020000050.1:0-11670 GCA_943328625.2 Bordetella parapertussis
AATACGCTACATATGAGTGTTCGTTACGACGCTCGAACCGACTCCATCCTCGCGCTTGGAGTAATAGACAACCTCGTAAAAGGTGCCTCGGGTCAGGCGATACAGAACGCAAACATTCTCTTAGGTATCCCCGAGGCAACTGGCCTCCCGATTACAGGATTGATGCCATGAGTATTACTGCAGCCAAAGGTTTCGAGGCAGGGGGCGGCGCAATCGGCATTAAGCCGAGCGGCAAGCCTGATATTGCGATACTCGTAACTAACAGTCGCGAGGCTGTCCCAGCGGCCGGCGTCTTCACGACGAATCTTGCTACCGCTGCTCCAGTGCTAGTCAGTAAGAGTCACCTCGCGGACGGCAAGGCTGCAGGGGTTGTTCTCTCCTCGGGGAATGCAAATGCCGCTACTGGTCCAGCAGGTCGCGCAGATGCAGAGCGTATGTGTCAACTCGCGGGCGATGCCTTTGGGCTCGAGGCGAGTGATTTTCTTGTCTGCTCAACTGGCCTAATCGGGTACTCGATGCCGATGGCGGTAATTGAGAAGGGCATCCCAGTCATTGCTGCCAACTTAAATGGTGGAACCGCCGCAGCGGATGCCTTACTCACGACCGACACTGTTCGCAAAGAGGCAGTAGCGCCGGTTGGGGATAGCGGTGCTGTGGTCGGCGGAATGGCAAAAGGTGCAGCGATGCTGGCGCCCGCTATGGCGACCATGCTCGCCGTTCTTACAACCGATGCGAACGCAACCCACGAAGTACTTCAACGTGCGCTTACAGATGCTGTTGCTAAGACCTTCAACCAACTATGCGTAGATGCATGTACGAGTACAAACGACACGGTCTTGATACTTGCTAGTGGAGCGGCCAATGGCCCTGCGATCACAGCGACAGAGGGGAGCGATTATTACGCTCTACTTGATGCCGTAACTAGCGTATGCGGATCTCTCGCTCGTCAGATGGCTAACGATGCAGAGGGGGCAACGAAGGTAGCGACGATAAGAATCACAGGTGCGCGTACCGATCATGATGCGTCGCTCGCTGCACGCTCGGTTGCATCGAGTCAACTAGTTCAGTGCTCTCTAAACGGCGAAGACCCATACTGGGGCCGCATCCTCTCCGAGCTTGGGGCTAGTGGGGCGTTCATGGACCAGGAGCGCGTCACGATTTCTTACGGCGAGCATGTTCTCTGCGCTGAGGGCATTGCAGCGGAGCATGATGTTGCTGCGGTAGCCAAATTGATGTCAGAGCGCGAGATCTTGATCACCTGTGATTTGGCATTGGGTTATGGAGAGGCAGAGATGATCTGTACTGACCTCTCATATGCCTACATTGACGAGAACAGAGGCACGTCATGACCACCGATCGAATTGCAACGGCGGGGGAGAAGGCTGCAATTCTCGCGGATGCTCTTCCATATATTCGAGAGTTCTCGGGGCGCACTGTTGTTGTCAAATATGGCGGAAACGCTATGGAGAGCCCTGAGCTCGCCGACTTATTTGCGCGCGACATTGTTCTGATGCGCCTTGTCGGAATAAATCCGGTGGTGGTTCATGGAGGAGGCCCGCAGATCACAGACTTAATGCGCAGGCTCGGTAAAGAGCCTGAGTTTGTTGACGGTCGGCGTGTTACCGATGCTGAGACAATTGACATTGTTCGTATGGCGCTAGTTGGGAAGGTAAATCGTGAAGTAGTTGCCTCTATAAATAGGCACGGCTCCTATGCGGTTGGCCTATCAGGTGAAGATGCCGGGCTGATCACGGTTACCCAACGCGACCCAGCCCTTGGTTTTGTCGGCGATGTAGAGCACATTGAGGCTGCAATTATTGAGCGGTTGATTCGTGAAGAGTTGATCCCGGTTATTGCAACAGTTGGGGTCGACCTCGATGGACAGGCCTACAACATCAATGCCGACACAGTTGCGGGTGCAATTGCTGAGGCGCTAGGTGCCGAGAAACTTGTCTATTTAACTGATGTCTCAGGCGTCTATGCAGAGTGGCCTGACGAGGCGTCGTTAATCTCTCGCCTTGATCTTGCGGGCCTAGAGGCACTCCTCTCCGCAGGGAAGGCAGGCGAGGGGATGATTCCTAAACTTGAGTCATGTGCGCACGCCTTGCGCAACGGAGTCAAACGCGCTCACATCCTTGATGGTCGACTCCCTCATGCTCTTTTGCTCGAGTTCTTCACAAGCGAGGGCATCGGCACGATGGTAGAGGTTGGATCATGAATCACCTCACACAGAATGAATTGTCACAGTTAGATGCCGAGCATGTCTTCTCTACTTATGCGCGTCAACCAGTCGCGTTTGTGCGCGGAGAGGGGACGCGCCTCTGGGATAGTGAAGGCCGGGTCTACCTTGATTTTCTCTGTGGTCTAGCCGTTACTTCTCTTGGTCACGCTCACCCTGTGGTTGCTGCTGCAATTGCTGATCAGGCGCGCACACTTGCGCATGTATCGAATCTTTTCTACAACGACATTCAACCGCGCCTAGCCGAACGCTTAGATCTATTGCTCACATCGGCGACTGGCACCTCGGGAAAGTTGTTCTTCACTAACTCTGGCGCCGAAGCAAATGAGTGCGCTATTAAACTTGCACGGCGCTATGGGCAACTAAACGGTGGTCCGGAGCGTTTTCATATCTTGAGCGCGTTCAACTCTTTCCATGGTCGTACGCTCGCAACGCTGGCTGCTACCGGCCAGCCAGAGAAGCAGGAGACCTTCCAGCCAATGCCAGCCACATTTAGGCAGGTCGAGTTTGGTGACATAGGCGGGCTCACTAATGCAATGGATGAACGCGTCTGCGCAGTGATGATTGAGTCGATTCAGGCGGAGGGTGGTGTAATTCCAGCACCGTCTGGTTATTTAGACGCGGTACGTGCTCTGTGTGATGAGCGTGAGGTTCTGCTCATAGCGGACGAAGTGCAGACCGGTCTGGGGCGCACTGGTAAGTGGTTTGGATTTGAGCACTCAACCGACGCGCGCCCCGATATCGTCACTATGGCTAAGGCTCTAGGTAATGGAATGCCAATTGGTGCTTGCTGGGCGCGCAACGAGGTTGCCTCGGCTTTTCGCCCAGGGGATCACGGCACCACATTTGGCGGTCAGCCACTTGCTGCGCGCGCTGCGCTTGCTGTTCTTGATGTAATGGAGGCGGAGGATGTGCCCAAGCGCGCAGAAGAGAAGGGGAAGCGGCTCGCAGAGTCGCTTTCTGCGCTTCCAGATATTAAGGAAGTGCGTGGCATGGGCCTTCTTCTTGCATGCGAATTAGGCGATGGCATTAATGCGAAAGAGACAGCAGTGGCATGCCTATCGAACGGACTTGTTGTCAATGCAGTGACCGCTACAGCGCTCCGCTTAGCTCCACCTCTGTTAGTCAGCGACTCTGAAATTGATGAGGCCGTAGCGATTCTTAATTCGGTTCTAAGTGAGATGGGAGGCAAGGCATGACTCTAAATGTTTTAGAACTAGATGACCTGACTGCGACTCAGGTTGCAACAATTCTTGACAATGCTGCACAGTGGAAGCGCGACCCCGCAGGGATTCCACAGGCTCTAAAAGGGAAGGGTGTGGCACTTGTATTTGAGAAACCATCTGCGCGTACCCGCCTCTCATCAGAGATGGCGGTAGCGACACTCTCTGGGCACCCGATCTACATTCGGCCCGAGGAGTTAGGGATTGGAACGCGCGAGACGGCAGAGGATGTAGCGCTCACTCTCGGTTCTTACTGCGCCATTATTGCAGCACGCGTATTTGACCACGCAGTACTTGAGCAGATGAGAGCGGTCTCGAAGGTTCCCGTAATTAACTTGCTCTCAGATCGTGCTCACCCGTGTCAGGGACTCGCGGATGTGCTGACGATTAGAGAAATATTTGGCTCTGTCGAGGGGCGACGCCTTGCATACATCGGCGATGGCAACAACGTCACAGCATCTCTTGCCTTCGCCGCTGCGCTAACTGGGCTTGAACTAATCGTCTCATCGCCACCTGGCTACGAGTTGGATGCTGAGGTCTTAGAGAACGCCCGCAATCTTGGGGGCTCTATTACCTTGATCCAGGACCCAATCGAGGCTGCCCAAGGTGTTGATGCTGTCTACACCGATGTCTGGGCATCAATGGGGGAGGAGGCCGAGGCCGAGGAGCGCCGAGCCGCTTTCGCCGGGTGGCAAGTAGATGATCGAGTTATGTCGGCAGCCTCACAAGACGCATGGTTCATGCACTGCCTCCCTGCGCATCGTGGTGAAGAAGTGGCCGCCTCAGTCATTGACGGTGATCGCTCCGCAGTCTGGGCGCAGGCCGCAAATCGAATGCATACTGCGAGGGCGCTCTTTGCTCTGGTCGTGGCGGCGGGAGGCGCAGACTGATGTCGACCCTAAGTAAGCCTCAACGTCAGCATCGAATAGTCAAACTCCTAGAGGGGCAAGATGTAGGGAGCCAAGAGGATCTTCAAGTACTACTTGCGGCTGAAGGAATTATCGTGACTCAGGCAACAGTCAGTCGTGACCTAGAGGATCTAGGAGCGGTAAAGGTGCGCACTAAAGGCGGCTTGGTCTATGCCATTCCAGAGCTTGCTCAGGAGCGTGTCGCCCCCGATGACCACTTACGTCGCGTGATGGGGGAGTTTGTCGTCGAGATTGCAAGCAGCGGGAATATTGTCGTCCTGCGGACTCCGCCCGGATCGGCGCACGTGGTGGGCTCCGCTCTTGATCGCTCTGGGCTAGAAGATGTAATCGGAAATGTAAGCGGCGACGATACCGTTATGGTTATCTGCGCTGAGTCGGTGCCAAGTTCTTTGATAGCGGGCAGGCTCTCCGAGCTTGCCGGACTTTAATTACTCGAGAAGATTTACTAAAAAAACAGGAGATAGATCGTGAGTGCAAAGCGTGTTGTGTTGGCATACTCCGGAGGCCTTGATACATCTGTGGCCGTTAAGTGGATCCAGGAGGAATGGAACGCCGAGGTAATCGCACTCGCAGTAGATGTGGGGCAGGTTCCAGATGCTGACGCCGCGTACTGGGATGCGATCCTTGAGCGGGCTAAGGCAGCGGGTGCAGTAGAGGCTGAGGTAATCGACGCTAAGGCCGAGTTTGCATCTGAGTACTTTGGGCGGGCACTCAAGGCCAATGCACTATACGAAGGTAAGTACCCACTCGTCTCAGCACTCTCGCGCCCAGTAATCGTCAAACACTTGGTAGATGCAGCGCGTCGCTATAAAGGTGACGCTGTAGCCCATGGCTGCACGGGTAAGGGTAATGATCAGGTTCGGTTTGAGGTCGGAGTACGCACGCTCAACCCGTCATTAGAGGTACTCGCACCTACGCGCGTCTGGGGCTTTACGAGAGAAGACTCCATTGAGTACGCCGAGCGCTTCGGTATCCCCATCAATGTGAGCAAGGCAAAGCCCTACTCAATCGATGAGAACCTAGTTGGGCGCGCAATTGAGTGCGGCGAGATGGAGGACCCCTGGGCCGCTCCTCCGTCAGATATTTATGACCTAACGAGCCATGTTGCAGATGCTCCAAGTGTTCCTCGCGAGGTCGTAATCGGATTCGAACGTGGGCTGCCGATAAGTCTCGATGGTGAACTGATGCCTATGGAGCGCCTTGTCCCGCTAATGGGTGAGATCGCTGGCTCTTATGGATATGGGCGTATCGACATGGTTGAGAACCGCAGGGTTGGAATTAAGAGCCGTGAGACCTACGAATGCCCCGGCTCTCTCGCTCTAATAGTTGCGCACCAAGACCTCGAGGGGATCACTCTTGAGCGTGATGTCATGCGCGAGAAAGCGCGCCTTGAGTCGCGCTACGCAGAGCTCGTATACGACGGACTTTGGTTCTCGCCTCTGCGTGAGGCTCTAGATGCGTTTATCGACTCGACACAAGAGCATGTAACCGGGGAGGTGCGCCTCCTCTTGGAGCCAGGGCGTTGTGCCCCTAATGGTCGCCGTTCTCCATCAGGCCTCTACGACTACGGACTCGCTACATACGAAGCTACCGATACTTTCCGGCACGAAGATGCAGCCGGGTTCGTTCGGCTCTGGGGTCTCTCGGCGGAGACTTGGTCGCGCCGTCAGCGCCCTGGCGGTGTCGTTTGAGTAACCAAGATTCGTCAGCACCCGCTGGTCAACCGTTATGGCATGGCCGTTTTGGCGATGGGCCCTCCGAAGAGTTGCTTGCATTTACGGTGAGCCTCTCTTTTGATAAGCGTCTTGCGATGGATGACATTGCTGGCTCGCGCGCGCATGTCGGCATGCTCGGGTCAGTTGGCTTACTTACCTCTGGAGAGGTAGATGCTGTACAGAGTGCGCTCAATACAGTTGAGTCCGAATTAGCTAGCGGTGTTTTTGTATTCGCACCGACGGATGAGGATATTCATACTGCTGTCGAGAGGCGTGTTACGGAGATTGCAGGGGATGCTGGAGCAAAGATGCATACTGGTCGGAGCCGTAATGACCAGGTAGCGACTGATCTGCGACTCTGGGTAAAGCGAGAAGCTAGAGAGGTTGCACTGCGCATCGATGCTCTCCAGCGCGCGCTATTCGCTCGCGCCATGGAGGTAGGTGACTCTTACATGCCGGGGTACACCCACCTTCAGCGGGCGCAGCCGGTATTGCTTACTCATCACTTGCTCGCGCATGTCTGGGCTCTTGGGCGTGATGTTGAGAGATGGCTGAGTACCTCTGCGCGTGCAGATGTTTCACCACTCGGGGCTGGGGCACTTGCTGGGTCAAGTCTGCCGATTAACCCGGACCTCACAGCAGAGTCTCTCGGTTTTAGTAAGCGGTTTGAGAACTCTTTAGACGCAGTATCGGATCGTGACTTTGTTGCAGAGGCACTATTCGCGGCTGCGCTTACACAAGTGCACCTATCTCGACTCGGAGAAGAGATCGTGCTCTGGGCCAGCGAGGAGTTTGGGTTTGTTCAACTCCCCGATGCGTACTCAACCGGCTCCTCAATGCTCCCACAGAAGAAGAATCCAGATATCGCAGAACTCGCGCGCGGTAAGGCTGGGCGCGTGATTGGGAACCTGACCGGGTTTCTCGCGACACTCAAGGGGCTTCCACTCGCGTATAACAGAGATCTTCAAGAGGATAAAGAGCCACTATTTGATGCCGTCGATACTTGTGTTCTTACACTCTCTGCACTTACGGGGCTCATGAACGCGATTGTGTTCAACGAAGAACACATGATGGACTCAGCTGACTCACCCACCTCAGCAGCAACGGATCTTGCAGAGTATTTGGTAGAGAAGGGAACTCCCTTTCGTGATGCCCATGCAATCGTTGGTGCGCTTGTACGGAGGTCGCTTGAGGGTAAGGAAGATCTCGCTTCGTTGGTGGCGGCAGAGCCATTGCTCGGGCTGAAGGCGGTTGATCTCCTTGCCCCCGGTGTTGCTGTAGCGCGCCGAACATCTCCTGGCGGTGCTGGCCCAGAGCCAGTTGCTCCCCAACTGCAGGCAGCGAAGGAGCTTTTAGCTTCGCAGTCGTTACTCTTGCGATAACTAAAATTCGTAGAGAGAGTCTCACCGTGGATCAATTAATTTTTAACCCGTATGACATCGAAGTACAGGACAACCCGCTCCCAACTTATGAGATGATGCGTGATGTAGACCCTGTGCATCTGAACCTGTTTGGGGGATGGACGCTCTTTAATTATGCAGATGCGCAAAGAGTGCTGCGCGACCCGCGCCACAGTGTTGAGGATGCAAACGTCACCCCATCTGGAGCGCTCTCGGCAATAGATCAATTGCGCGCAGATCGTCGCGGTGGATCGAGGGCAATTTTAAATATCGACCCTCCCGATCATGATCGGCTGCGTAGATTGGTCTCGAAGGCGTTTACTCCTCGAACTGTTGCGGCCCTCGAGCCGCGGGTTCAGGAGATGGTTGATCACTACCTTGATGCAATCGATGCTGCGGGTGGGGGAGACATAATCCCCGATATTGCCTTCCCGCTTCCGTTTCTTGTCATATCAGAGATGCTTGGAATGCCACAAGAAGACTCCGAGATTGTCAGGGAGTGGTCGCATGCCATTGTGAAGACCCTCGATCCAATTATGAGCGAGGAGGAGGTGCACACCGCAATAACCTCGAGTGATTTGATGGTCGAGTATGTACGTGAACGCATTGCTGAGAAGCGCACAAATCCAGATGGGTTACTTCTCTCACGCCTCATTACTGCCGAGGATGACGGTGACATGCTTGATGAGCAAGAACTCCTCGATCAAATAATTCTGCTTTATATCGCTGGGCACGAGACGACTGTGAACCTGATCGGTAACGCGACTCTCGCGTTATTGAATCACCCAGATCAGATGGCATTACTTGGAGCGAACCCTGAATTGGGGGCGAATGCGACGGAGGAGTTGCTGCGTTGGGATAGCCCAGTTCAATACTCGCGCAGGATCGCAATAACAGATTTTGAGATTGCCGATAAATCTGTGAAGAGCGGCGAGTTTGTGCTCACTTGCCTTGGCTCCGCTAACCATGACTCGAAGCGTTGGGGGCCTACTGCTGACGTCCTCGATCTCACGCGTGATGGTGCCGGCGGGCATCTCTCGTTTGGTAGCGGCGTACATCACTGCCTCGGTGCAGCACTTGCTCGCCTCGAGGGTCGTGTCGCTCTGACCACCATTGCGTCGCGTTTTCCAACCTTGAGTCTGGCCGCACCGGTCACACGCAACGGGCGAGTTGTTCTGCGCGGTCTCGATGCACTTCCAGTAGCGATTACTTAGGCATCATTCTGTTCCGTTCATATGCCAAAATATCAGGCCGATTTGATGGAAATAACCTATAAATAAGCTAGAGATCTTGCTCTAAATGGTTGCAATTGTCCCACCCATGCATTACAATCGAACATATGTTCGATGAACTTAACGCAGCCTTTTCTCACCTACTCGATTGCGCTTCTCGCGTTGATGTTGAGACGATTGATGGCAAGGGCGCAGCCCGCCTGGTTGGGATCGCTGACGGGATCCGCCGCTGCGGAGACTCCCTGCGAACCGTGGCCGTGGGCCAGGTAGAGCGCACCAATGGTTGGAAGGGTGAGGGTGCGAAGAGTATCTCCGAGTGGCTTAGCTCAGAGACAGATTGTGCTTACTACGAGGCACAGGCCGTTGTAATGCTCGCTAACCAACTGCATCATTTACCTGTTACTCAGGCTGCTCTGCGAAACGGGACACTCTCTGGGACTCAGGCTGTAGAGGTGGCACGTGGTGCGATCGTTGCACCGAATACGGAGACACAACTCCTAAACCTCGCAAAACACGCAACAATACGCGATCTGCGCGATGCGACTAATCGTGTGGTTGCAGGGGCAACCGATGAGGCAGAGCGACACAGGCAGGTACACAAGCGTCGATCCTTAAAATGGTGGGTTGGCGAGGACGGCGCTTGCAATCTGAAAGGGCGCATGACTGTTGCGAATGGAGCGTTAGTTAAGGCTGCTCTCGCACCGTTAGAGGACACAATTTTTAGAAAGGCACGCAAGAATGGTTCACATGAAAGACCGGAGGCTTACGCCGCTGACGCGCTAATGGCACTCTGCGAAAAAGCCACCAGCAAGCAGTCGAGCGAGAGTGGCGGGAAAGCGAGTCGCCCTAACGCCGTTATTAATATTCGTGTCGACCTAGATGCACTCAAGCGTGGGCATACCGAGAACGGCGAGGTCTGTGAGATTGCTGGTGTTGGGCCGATCCCAGTGGCGACCGCTACTGAGTATTTGGGTGAAGCGTTCCTGAAGCTCCTCCTGATCGATGGAGTAGAGATCAAGACGGTTGCTCATATGGGCAGGGCAATCCCGGCACCATTGCGCACAGCTGTCGAGGAGCGTGATCGTGTCTGTCAGGTACCGACGTGCGATATGAGCGTTGGTCTAGAGATCGATCACATCAAACCCTTCGCTGAGGGCGGCCCTGCATCCTTTGAGAACCTCGTGAGGCTCTGTAAGCGTCATCATCTTCAAAAAACTCACGACGGATATCGGCTTGTACGGGTCGAAGTGGAGGGGGCGAGTGAGACCAGGTGGGCATGGCGAGCTCCACCTGATCTAAGAAACACTGGGTAGATCATTACCCTCTAGTTACTGTTGATTCGGAGTCCATAACGGATTGGTGCTTCCAAGCGCAAACTCTTTGCCCGAGCACAAATTTCTGCGTACCTCTTATGGATTGAGCCAGATCGCTACGGCTTGATCTACTGCGAGCGGCTCACCGCCAGCGGGGAGTTGTTTCCAGACTGATGCCGCACGCTCTGGCGCCCCTGGTGGAGGCTCTGCCTCAATTCGAATCTGTACCTCGAATCCGCTTGCGCCGAGAAGGGCCGCAGCCTTCTGTGCTGAGAGCCCAAGAACACTCGGCACTGGAACCACAAGTGGGGGACCAGTCGAGACTGCAAGGGTGATGGTCCCCCCCACTGCGAACGGCGCGCCTGCGGCGGGCGACTGCGAGATGACGAAACCCTGCGCGACGCTTCGGCTCGCGGTTTCGTATAGGCGAACTCTGTAACCAGCGTCTACGAGGATTCGAGTTGCATCAACGGTGCTCTGCCCGACTACCGATGTGAGCCCCGGGCCGGTTGGGCCACTTGGACCAGTCACTCCAGATGCTCCAGTAACAGATGCAACTGGAGAGGGAAATTTTGATGCCGGAGTCTCAGCAAGGTACGCGCCGGCAGTTGCTTGCCAGATCTGTGCCGGCCAAGTACCGCCTGTAACAGTGATGCGAGTAGTCGGAGGGCGCATTGTGCGTGCCGCATCTGGGAACCCAACCCATACCGCAGTAACGAGCTCGGGGGTATACCCAACGAACCATGCGTCAGACCACTCTTCACCCGTACCGGTCTTGCCTGCTACTGATCGTCCGATGCGGGCGTTGACTGCGGTTCCTCGCTCCACTACTTGCTGCAATACCTGTGTGACGTTTCTTGAAATTGCGACAGGCAGAGTGCGTTCGCGGCTCGGCCTTGCTCGCCAGAGGACCTCTCCAGTATTTGTAGATACCTGCGTAATAAACACTGGAGAGGTATGCATGCCGTCATCTGCAAACGAACTGTATGCACTCGCCATGTCAAGGACGGTTACTCCATTGCTCCCAAGCGCAGATGAAGGATACGCACCGAGTTTGCTCTCGACACCTAATTTGTTCGCAAGGTCAACTACGGGCTGTGCGCCGATCTCGGTGATGAGCTCTGCGTAGACAGTATTAACGGAGTGCACCGTCGCCTCGATGAGGTTCATGGTTCCGCCACCCTTGCCGTCGTAGTTGCGAATCAACCACGGGGCTTGTCCCTTGATAGGAATTGTCAACTCGCCGGGAGCCGGATATTGCTTCTCTAATGAGACGCCGGCCTCGAGTGCTGCAGCGAGTACAAAAGGTTTGAAGCTCGAACCAGCGGAGCGTTTACCCTGCCCAGCTAGGTCGTAGCGCGCCCATGGCTCATCACCGTAAAAGTCTGAGCCACCGACGTAAGCAAGTATGTGTCCGTTGCGCGGGTCAATAGAGACAACTGCAGCTGCTGGATCCGTGGCGGGGGAGGAGAGCGTCTTGGTTACTGCGTCCACGGCCTGCGCCTGAGCGCGCGGGTCGAGTGTTGTCTCTATGCGCAGGCCGCCTTGGTATAGCAAGCGCTCACGCTCCGCTGCAGTTTCCCCAAACGTCGGGTCGGAGAGAATGAAGGCTCTTACTC